>CALZFR010000005.1 GCA_945648485.1 uncultured Eubacterium sp.
GGTATCGATTATAGTGTAACTCTTGCACCGGAGACACCAGGTATGCTCCTGGCAGGAGGTATACTTGCTTTGTCAGTTTTTATTGTGATGTTTATTGTTATCAAGAAAAGGTGGAAGGGAAGAGTGCTTCCGTTTTTTCTTGCTTTAGTAACATTCACATTTGTAAGAATTTTTGCTATGCTTGCTGAATCTGCTTTAATGCTTGTTCCAAGTATTGATGCTGCTTTTGAATATAATCCATCAGCACTTACAGTTGTGGACGTGCTTCTTTCAGCAGTGGGATATGTAGCTGCCAGATGGGTAGTTTCCAATATTCTTATTGAGAGATTTGAGAGACAGGGAGACGTTCTTCTTGCTGGACTTGGACTTGGATTTGGTGATGCCATGCTTTTTGGATTTACACTTATTTCCAATTATGTATGGTGTATTGCTGTGGACACGGGTTCTCTTGCCCAGGCATTTGAAGGATTGACTGAAAGTGAGGCTCTGACTACTTATCTGTCATTGCAGGAGCTTTTTTATGCACCTGCAATTCTCTGGCTTCTGATGGGAGTAAGTACCGTTATTGATATGGTTCTTCACATTCTTCTTACCATGGTTATATTCGGTGTGGCTAAGAAACAGGTTCCGTCAGTTTGGCATGCCATATGTGCAGTTATATATATAGGTGTTATCATACCTTTCCAGATGTATGATTATACGTCAATTACAAGTATTATGATTTGCTTTGCTGTTAAGCTGGTTATATTTGCAGCTGCGGCATATTATATTTCCAAAAATGTGTTCAACAGTATACAGTACGAGGAGTAAATGTGGATTACACTAACAAGGATACAGGATTAACTACTAAAAGAGCAGAACAGCTTGCAAAAGCAGGATTGTCCAACTTAGGGATTAAGAATCAGTCAAAATCAATTCCACAGATTATTGCAGATAATGTATTTACTTACTTTAATCTTATATTTGCAATATTTGCGGGATTACTGATTTTGGTAAAGTCATACATTAATATGACATTTCTGCCTATAGTCATTATTAATTCTCTGATAGGAATTATCCAGGAAATCCGTACCAAGCTGGTTCTTGATAAGCTGACTCTGCTGTCAGCTCCAACATCAAGGGTTATTCGTGATGGAAAGCTTTCTGAGATTATGTCAGAACAACTTGTGAAGGGAGATCTCTGCGTTTTTGAAGCAGGGGACCAGATATGTGCGGATGCCAGGGTGGCAACAGGTTCTGTAAGGGTTAATGAATCTTTGGTAACAGGTGAATCAGATGAAATAATCAAGCTTCCGGGGGACAGTCTGCTTTCCGGAAGCTTTGTTGCATCCGGAAGCTGCCGGGCAGTTCTTACTAATGTGGGACTTGATTCCTATGTTTCAAGGCTGGCTGTTGAGGCCAAGGCTTCCAGAGGAAAGCAGCAGACTGACATGATGCGCTCCCTGGACAGGTTGGTTAAGATAATAGGGATTGTAATCATACCTATAGGTATTCTTATGTTTGTGCAGAATTATTTCTTTCTTGGTGCTGGTCTGCAGCAAAGTGTTGTGGCGGTAATAGCAGCCCTGGTGGGAATGATACCGGAGGGACTTTACCTTCTTGCCTCAGTGGCACTTGTTGTAAGTGTGCTAAGACTTGGAAAGAAAAATGTGCTGGTTCACGAGATGCCTTGCGTTGAGACATTGGCAAGAGTTAATGTGCTATGTGTTGATAAGACAGGAACTATAACGGAGAATAAGATGTCTGTGGCAGATATAATTCCTCTTAATGCAGACGAAGGGAATAAATCAGAAGAGATTCCGGGAGATTCTAATGTTCATGAGATGATCGGCAATCTTGTAGCAGCCCTTAATTGTGATAACGCAACCATTGAGGCATTAAAAGAGTATTTTACCAGGGAGCCATCCATGGCTGCAGAGACGATATATGGTTTCTCTTCTGAAACCAAATACAGTGGGGCTGTTATGTCTGACGGAAATAATCTGGTTCTGGGAGCACCGGAAAAGCTTCTTCTTGAAGACTATCCTCTTTACAAGGATGAAATAGTTTCACTGTCATCAAGAGGATTCCGCGTTCTTGTTTTTGGAGTATATGAAGGTTTTCTTGATGGAAAACCTCTTTTAAGGCCGGTTAAACCACTGGCAATAGTGACACTGTGGAATGCAATACGTCCTGAGGCAAGGGCAACATTCCAGTATTTTAAGGATCAGGGAGTGGATATCAAGGTTATATCAGGAGATAATCCTGTAACAGTTTCATATGTTGCCAGATCTGCAGGAATTGCAGGGGCAGATTCTTATGTGGATGCCACAGAACTGGTTACTGAAGCTGATTTTGCCAGGGCTGTTAAACAGTACACAGTGTTTGGCAGAGTGTCGCCTGAACAGAAAAGAAAACTGGTAAATGCCATTAAAGCAGATGGAAATGTTGTTGCAATGACAGGGGATGGGGTTAATGATGTTCTTGCATTAAAGGATGCTGACTGCAGCATAGCATTTGGTTCAGGAAGCGATGCGGCATGTAATGCTGCTCAGATAGTACTTGTTGATTCGGATTTCGCATGTATGCCATCAGTAGTGGCAGAGGGGAGACGTGTTGTCAACAATATCCAGCGTACAGCCTCATTGTTTCTGGTGAAAAACATTTTCTCCATGATGCTTTCTGTATTTTCGTTGTTTACAGGCAATGTGTATCCATTGTATCCAACCCAGTTGTCACTTCTTGGAGCATTTACCATAGGAGCACCGGGATTCTTACTTGCACTGCAGCCAAGCCACAGCCGCATAACAGGCAGGTTCCTAAGGAACGTGTGCGTTAAGGCCCTGCCTGCGGCTTTGACAGATTTTATTCTGGTGGCTGTATACACTGTAATCGGAATGCACTCAGAGTTGTCGCATCAACAGATATCCACTACAGTTATATTTATTCTGCTTACTGTGGGAATGGCAGAACTGGTAAGAGTATGCCGGCCTTTTGACTGGATAAGGATTATAATATGCACCTGCATGGCAGCAGGTATAGTTCTTTCAGTCTTATTTGCCGGAAATATATTTGCCATATCGCCACTGGGACCACGGCTCATGTGGCAGACAATGTGGGGAATGATTGGTGCTGTTCCTATATTTTATTTTAACTGCAAGGTTATTAACAGGATATTTAACCGTTAGGGACATTTTTTGAGAATGTTGTGTTGACAAGCTTCTCATAAGGGGCATCACCTGTTAATTCTCCTGAAGATTTAAGGATATCCTTAAGGAGTTTATATGCTTCTTCTGTGAATACAGTGTCTTCTTTCCATGTATCCTGTGATTTATATCTCTCAACGATTGTGGTAATAGTTTCAATGTCGTTCTCAGGGAACTGTGGTGAGATAATTCTGGCGATTTCCTCAGAACTGTGGCTGTTTACATAGTCAAGACCCTTTTGGATTGCATTTGTAAATGCCTGGATTATTTCAGGATGTTTTTCGATATAGCTTACTTTTGCACAGTATGCAGTGTATGGTACATATCCACTCTCCACGCCAAGAGAAGCAACAACATATCCTTTTCCTTCCTGCTCAAGAGTAGTGGCAGTAGGCTCAAACTCTACAGTGAAGTCTGCCAGACCAGAGGCAAATGCCGCAGCAGTAGAACCAAAATCTACATTTTTAATTATGGTTAAATCTTTCTCTGGATTGATTCCGTTTTTCTTAAGGATGTATTCCAGAAGCATTTGTGGCATGCCGCCCTGACGTCCTCCGATAATGGTACAGTATCTGATGTCATCCCATGAGAAGTCTTTCATTTCTTCCCTTGATACAAGGAAGTTTCCTGCTCTCTGGGTAAGCTGGGCAAAATTCACGGCATAATCTTTAGAACCTCCTTCGTATACGTAGATGGAGGATTCTGAGCCCATAAATCCAATGTCAGCATCTCCGCTCACAAGAGAAGTCATGACTTTGTCGGCTCCGAATCCGGTCACAAGATTGATGGACAGCCCTTCTTCTTCAAAATATCCGGATTCAATGGCAACATACTGGGGTGCGTAGAATATAGAATGAGCAACTTCATTTAATGTGATGGTTTTAAGTGAACCACTTTCATTATCTTTTGTTGTGCAGCCCAAACAGCCTGCCAGCGTGACTAATACAAGCAGAATGACTGTGAATCTCATGACAGTTTTCAGATTTTTTTTCATATTATCTCCTTTCTATCTTATATCATCATATTATGCAGTAACAAAAAAACTGTTTATATTTTTAAATTAGGACAAAAATCTGTATATATTAAATATAAAAGTTGTTTCTTATTTTGTCCTTTTATGTTACAATTACCTAAAGAAGTGTTAGTTTTCAGTACAAATCGCAGTTTAGGAGGACGTTCGTATGTTTGGAAAGAAGAAAACAGATGGAGCTGTATCCGGCAATGACATGAATCTTCTGATGGAGATGATGGACAAAGTTATTGCAGGAGAATACGGAGATGTGGATACATCATTATTCTCTAATCCTGCATATGGAGCAAAGCTTAACGAGTTGATTCACGCCTTTAAGAAAGCCAATAACAACTTTGTTATGAGACTTAATGAAGCTATGGAGTCAATTGGTGACAATTCGTATGTTAAGAATACTATGGATCAGGTTCAGTCACAGACTACATCTATTGCAGAGATGGAAAGCGCAAGCCAGGGTCTTGCGGATTCTATCAATGGAATATCTGTTTCAATGGATGGTATACGTGACAGCACACATGAGATGCTTGCAGCTGTGCAGAACAGTACAGCTAATATGAATGAGAGTATCAGGGTTGTTAATGAGTCATTTGAGAAGATTAATATAATTAATAAGCAGGTACAGGATTTCAAGGAAAAAATTGATAAAATTGGTGAGATTGTAGATATTGTTAAGAAGGTGGCAAGCCAGAGTAACCTTCTTGCTCTTAATGCGTCTATTGAGGCGGCGAGAGCCGGAGAGGCAGGCAAGGGATTTGCTGTAGTTGCTGAACAGGTTAGAAGACTTTCAATTAATACATCTGAATCAGCCGAGGACATTGTTAAGTATGTTAATGAGCTTGAGAAGGATATTGATGTTCTTGCAACATCAATGAATGAAACAACTGCCAAGCTTTCAGAAGGCAATGAGAAGGTTGAAACATCACTGGATGACATTGAGATTATGGCAAACCAGATGGAGGCTGTTAAGAACAAGGTTGATGAAGTGTTTGATGATATTGACAAGCAGACATCACTTACTAAGGCATTTAACAAGGAAGTTGCCAATATCGCATCAAGTTATGATGAACTTTCACGCTGTTGTGTTGAACAGGGTACTCATGTATATAAGATTGGCCGTTACATTGATACTGCAAGAAGTGATATGGTGAGAGGCTTTGCCGAGGTTACACTTCAGGATTGGTTAAGAATATATGAGATTGACCATTTTATCCTAATGTGGAGAGTATACAACAATCTTATGGATTTCGAGCATCTTAAGATTACCCAGCTTAATAATAATACTTCATGTAAGCTTGGTAAGTGGATTGGAAGCCAGACAGATCCTGTTGTAACAGGAAGCCCTGAATTCAAGGCTGTTGTTGATACTCATAATAATGTACATAAGTGGGCAACAGAGTCATGGAAGGCAAAGGATGCAGGCGATACCAAGATGGCTATGGAATACTTTAATAAAACCTATGATGCATTCTTTAAGTATCAGGCTGCTATCAGGAAGCTTGGTGACTTTTACGGTACTTTAGGATATACAGATAAGACAGAGATAGTTGTGTTCCGTAAGTAATTTGTGTATACTTAAGCTTGTGCATTGACGCAGTCATTAAAACTATTATGAATAATAGCTGCTATAGACGTAATCTGCATAGATGCGTGTGTGGCAGCTTTTATTAAAGGATGCAGCTTGTGTGACTATGCAGTATGGAGATGGTTAAGTCCTGGGATGTCTGATGTTGATGTTGTAAGTATAATATGTTGGAGATAGATATGATATGAAAAAGCTTAGAAAAGATGAGCCATGCTGGTGCAAAAGTAATAAGCCATATGGACAGTGTCATATGGAATTTGACAGAAGAATTGATATGTACAGAAAGAAGTTTCATACAGTTCCACCAAGAAATATAATAAAGAATGAAGAACAGCTGAGGGGTATGAGAGAAAGCTCTAAAATTAACGTGGCTGTACTTGATTATGTGGCAAAACACATTAAGGCAGGTATAACCACGGAAGATATTGACAGAATGGTTTACGAGAAGACAACTGCAATGGGAGGAATTCCTGCACCATTGAATTATGAAGGGTTTCCGAAATCAGTCTGCACATCACTTAATGACCAGGTGTGCCACGGAATTCCATCGAGCAATGTCGAACTGGTTGATGGAGATATAATTAATGTGGATTGTTCAACAATTCTGAATGGATATTATTCGGATTCATCAAGAATGTTCTGTATAGGTGATGTATCACCGGAAAACAGAAAGCTGGTAGATGTTGCCAGAGAATGTGTCCAGCTTGGACTTGAACAGGTACGTCCATGGGGACATCTGGGAGATGTGGCTGCAGCCATTAATGACCATGCCAGGAAGAATGGCTACACAGTAGTGAGACAGGTAGGAGGACATGGAATAGGACTGGAATTTCATGAAACTCCATTTGTAAGCTATGTAATCAAAAAGGGAACTGGAATGGTTATGGCACCAGGAATGGTATTTACCATTGAACCTATGGTTAATATGGGAAGTGATGAAATCTATATTGATGATTCCAATGGATGGACTATATATACAGAGGATGAGCTGCCAAGTGCCCAGTGGGAAATCATGGTTCTTGTTACAGATTCAGGGTATGAGGTATTAAGCTGGTAGGAAACTCACAGAAATCAGATATTAAGCGGAATGGAGATTATTATGTATAACGTTGCGGTTGAACAGATAATAAGTGTTACACCACCAAAGAAATCAATACTATATAAAGTTATTTTGATTATTGCATGTATTCTGGCGGTTACTACAATACCATCAACAGGTCTGTTTGGGCTTTTACTTCTTGTGGTTCTCGTATTATTTACCATATTCGTGTTCAGATATTACAAGGCAGAATATGAGTACTCCCTGGTAGATGGTGAATTGACAATTGAAAGAATCATGGCTAAGACATCAAGAAAAAGATGTGGAGTATACTCTATAAGTAAGGCTAAACTGGTGGCAAGACCTGATTCTAATGATGCTTTAAGACTGGAGCACATGGATTACAGAACAAGCAGGTATATTTCAGAGGATGCAGACAATAACAGTATTGTAGTTGTATACACATACAACAGCAGAAATGAGATGGAAAGACTGTACATCCAGCCTGATGAAAGGATGCTTCAGGCTATTGCTGGTTGTGTTGGGAGAGATGTATATAAAATTAATTGACAAACATAAGCACCGATGATATACTAACTGTCAATATATTTAAAGAAATTCCAGCAAAGAAGCTGGCGTGCAGTAAGATATCCGGTACATTTATATGTTCGGATATTTTTACATAGTAAGATACATTATTAAAGAAAGAGAGGATTAAGTTACAATGGGTAAAATTATTGGTGAAGGTATTACATTTGATGACGTGCTTTTAGTTCCACAATATTCAGAGGTTACACCGAATATGATTGATCTTTCTACCAATCTTACACAGAAGATCAAACTTAACATTCCATTAATGAGTGCAGGAATGGATACTGTTACAGAACACAGAATGGCTATTGCAATGGCAAGACAGGGTGGAATCGGTATTATTCACAAGAACATGTCAATTGAAGCTCAGGCAGATGAGGTTGATAAAGTAAAGCGTTCAGAGAATGGAGTTATCACTGATCCATTTTATCTTCATCCTGATAATACAATAGGTGATGCCAATGATTTAATGGCAAAGTTCCGTATCTCAGGTGTTCCAATTACAGATGAGAGTGGTAAGCTTGTTGGTATCATTACTAACAGAGATCTTAAGTTTGAAGAAGATTTCAGCAGACCAATCAAGGAGTGTATGACAAGCAAGAATCTTATTACAGCTCCTGTGGGAATTACATTGGACGATGCCAAGAAAATCTTAGCAAAGGGAAGAATTGAGAAGCTTCCAATTGTAGATGATGAATATAAGCTTAAGGGTCTTATTACAATTAAAGATATTGAGAAGTCAATTAAGTATCCTGATTCAGCCCATGATTCACAGGGAAGACTTCTCGCAGGTGCCGCAGTTGGTATTACAACTAATGTTATGGACAGAGTAGAAGCTCTTGTTAATGCAAAGGTAGACTGTATTGTAATTGACTCTGCTCATGGCCATTCTAAGAATATTATTACAACTCTTAAGAATATTAAGGCAGCATATCCTGAACTTCAGGTTATAGCAGGTAATGTGGCTACAGGAGAGGCTGCTAAGGCATTATGTGAGGCAGGTGTTGATGCTGTTAAGGTTGGTATTGGTCCTGGTTCAATCTGTACAACAAGAGTTGTGGCAGGTATTGGTGTACCACAGATTACAGCTATTATGGATGCTTATGAGGAAGCTAAGAAGTATGGCGTTCCAATTATTGCAGATGGTGGTATTAAGTTCTCAGGTGATATTGTTAAGGCAATAGCAGCAGGTGGTAATGTATGTATGCTGGGAAGTCTTCTTGCAGGATGTGATGAGGCTCCTGGTACATTTGAATTATTCCAGGGAAGAAAGTACAAAGTATACAGAGGAATGGGTTCAATCGCCGCCATGGAGAATGGAAGCAAGGACAGATATTTCCAGACTAATGCAAAGAAACTTGTTCCAGAAGGTGTTGAAGGACGTGTTGCATACAAGGGACTTGTTGAGGATACAATATTCCAGCTCATGGGAGGACTTCGTTCAGGTATGGGTTACTGTGGTGCTCCAACGATTCCGGTTCTTCAGGAGACAGGCAAGTTTATTAAGATGTCAGCAGCTGCCTTAAGAGAGAGTCATCCACATGATATTCATATCACAAAGGAAGCTCCTAACTACAGTGTTGAGCAGAATTAATATGTCATATATCCGGATTCTTACATAATAGTGGGAATCCATAGACAGGGATAAATTAAATATAACAGACATTTTCGCAATTCGGTGAAGATGTCTGTTTTTTATTGCAAAGTTATTTATATTAGAGTATATTAAATGTAACTGTAAAATAGATGATGGGAGTTTATTAATGAAAGAAGATGTTATGTCAAAGTTTGTTACGTTTAATGATAACAAATATATGATTCAACTCCAGAGCATTCTTAAGAGTATGAAATATTACATGAAGGATGATTTATCACTAGAGAAGGTAACTACTACTGGCTCGTTTAATGGTAAATATATTGGCTGTCAGATTATGGATGGTGACCAGGAGATATTCTTTGGCATCAGCGGGGAGGACGAGACATTGTTAGAGATAGCCTCTGTATTTGCAAGATATGAGTTTGATACCTTTGATGAAGATGCCTATGATGCAATATGTGAGCTTATTAACTGTGTGAATGGGGCTATGGCAGTGTGTCTTGAGGACAGGGATATTAGGTGTGAGCTTAAACCACCAGTGTTTTACTGCAATGTTTCTGTAAACGGAAGGGATAACTTCTGTATTCTTGACATGAAACTTAAGGGACGGGATTTTAGTATAATCCTGGCAGTTGATGATGGGATAATAATTAGCAGATGAGGAGAGGGGATAATGGCAAAGATATTAATTGTTGATGATTCTAAGACTTCGAGAAGATTTTTAAAGGATATGCTGGTTTCCGCCGGACATGAGGTTGTTGCAGAGGCGTTGAACGGACAGGAAGGAATTGATAAATATTTCGAATATATGCCTGATCTGGTAACCATGGATATTACCATGCCTGGAAAGGATGGAATTACAGCTTTGACTGAGATAATTGAGAGAGATTCCAAGGCAAGGATTATTATGGTTACAGCAGCAGGACAGAAGTCTAATATGATAGAGGCCTTAAAGCGTGGGGCTTCAGACTTTATTCAGAAACCATTTGAGGCTAATATTATAATTGATGTAATTAAAAAGGTGCTTGAGGAATAATGAGTAATTATGTAATGGTTATCCAGTATGACGGAGGAAGATATGACGGCTGGCAGCGTATGGGTAACGAAAGAAGCGATAATACGGTGCAGGGAAAGATTGCAGAAGTATTGAGGCGCATGACTGGAAGTGAACCTGAGATTAATTGTGGCTGTAGAACAGAAAAAGGTGTTCATGCTTATGGACAGGTCATTAATGTAAGAATTGATAATGATGGTACTTCACCTGTGGAGTTAAAGAATTATCTTAGCAGGTATCTTCCAAGAGATATTGGCGTGATTAGTGTGGACAGGGCTGATGACAGGTTTCATGCACAGCTCAACGCCAGAAGTGCGGAATATATGTACAGGCTCGATGTAGGAAAGAATCCGGATGTGTTCATGAGAAGATATGCATATCATACATTTGACATGCCGGATATCGATGCCATGAGAAAGGCTGCATCATATTTTATTGGAGAACATGATTATAAGCTGTTTACAACGGCTAAGAAAAGCAAAAGTACAGTAAGGAATATTGAAGATATCCAGATAGAACATAAGGGGAATGAAGTGACTATAAGGATTATTGCCAATGATTTTATGCATAATATGGCAAGACTTATGGTAGGAATGCTGCTGGATGTAGGCGGAGGACTTAAGAAGCCTGAGACAGTAAAGGATGCCCTGGAACTTAAAAGTGTTACTATGTCATTTCCGGCAGAGGCTTATGGTCTTTTTCTTGAGAAAGTGAATTATTAACAGGATGGTATAACAGATGGAAACTATTATTGAGAAGATTGAAGATATAGTTAAGGAGGGATTTAACGCCTGCGGATATGATGAGAAATATGCAAGGGTTACAGTGTCTAACAGACCTGACCTGTGCGAATACCAGTGTAATGGTGCCATGGCTGCTGCCAAGGAATATGGTAAAGCACCATTTCTTATAGCAGACAGTGTTGTGGAGAGGCTTGCCGGTAATGTTGCGTTTAAGAGTATCGAAAGCGTTAAGCCAGGGTTTATAAATATTATTGTGTCAGAGGATTTTCTTGGCACATATCTTGATGACATGGGACATGAGGATAAGTTTGGCTATGTTCCATCCGTAACAGATAAAACTGTTATAGTTGATTATGGCGGAGCTAATGCGGCTAAACCGCTGCATGTAGGACATTTGAGATCAGCAGTTATCGGAGAGAGTGTTAAGAGAATACAGCGTTTTGCAGGTAATAAGGTTATAGGTGATGTGCATCTGGGTGACTGGGGACTTCAGATGGGACTTATCATTGAAGAATTAAGAGACAGAAAGCCTGAGCTTCCATATTTTGATGAGAGCTTTACCGGAGAATACCCGGCAGATCCTCCTTTTACAATATCTGAGCTGGAGGAAATATATCCTGCTGCCAGCAGGAAATCTAAAGAGAATGACCAGTTTCTTGAGAGAGCGCATAATGCTACCTTAAAGCTCCAGAGTGGTGACAGGGCATGCAGGGCAATCTGGAACCATATTATGAATGTATCTAAGAAGGATTTAAAGAAGAATTACGATAATCTTAATGTTTCCTTCGACCTCTGGAAAGGTGAGAGTGATGCGCAGACCTATATTCCTGATATGATTCAGGATATGATAGACAAGGGACTTGCTTACGAAAGCCAGGGAGCAACTGTTGTAGATATTCAGGAAGACACTGATTCTAAGGAACTTCCACCATGTATCATAAGAAAGTCTGATGGGGCTGCATTATATGCTACATCAGACCTGGCAACTATTGTGGAAAGAGAGAGGGATTATCACCCTGATTCATATATATATCTTGCAGATAAGAGACAGGAACTTCATTTTACACAGGTGTTCAGAGTTGCCAAGAAAGCGGGAATTGTTAAACCTGATGCCAGCCTTACATTTTTAGGATTTGGAACAATGAATGGAAAGGATGGAAAACCATTTAAGACAAGAGATGGTGGTACCATGCGTCTGGAGATTCTTATATCTGACATTCAGAAAGCTGTTCTTTCAAAGATGGAGGATAATGCAAAGAAAAAGGGTCAGGAGGATGGAGATTCCAGTGGTGAAGCTTATGAAACAGCCAGAATGATTGGACTTGCAGCCTTAAAGTATGGCGATTTGTCTAACCAGGCTTCCAAGGATTATGTATTTGACATTGACAGATTTACTTCATTCGAGGGCAATACAGGACCATATATCCTGTATACTATTGTAAGAATTAAGTCTATTCTTTCAAAGTATGTACAGGCAGGTGGCGAATGTAATAATCTTAAGATTATGCCACCATCTTCTGACAGCGAGAAGAATCTTGCTCTCGCACTGGTAAGATTTTCTGAAGTGATTGACAGTGCATATATGGACAATGCCCCTCATAAGATATGTCAGTACATATATGATGTATCTAATGTATTTAATGGATTCTATCATGATACCAAAATCCTTTCAGAGGCAGATGAGGAAAAGAAGAAGGGCTATATTGCAATATTAAGCCTGACTAAAGACATTCTTCTTACTTGTATTGATTTACTGGGAATTGAGTGCCCAGAAAGAATGTAGGAAAGGGGTTCAGTGTGGAAACACTGTAATAAAGGTTACATTAATGAAATTAATTAGTTTTGCAATTCCATGTTACAATTCTGCTGCCTATATGAGAAAATGTATTGAATCAGTTCTTCCAGGTGGAGATGACGTGGAAATCATCATTGTTGATGATGGCTCTGTTAAAGATAATACAGGAGAAATTGCAGATGAGTATGCTGCAAAGTATCCAACAATTGTCAAGGCAGTGCATCAGGAGAATGGCGGTCATGGGCAGGCAGTTAACACAGGACTTGCCAACGCTACAGGTAAGTATTTTAAAGTAGTTGACAGTGATGACTGGGTAGATGGAAAGAGTTACAAAAGAATTCTTAAGACATTAAAGAATTTCAACGAAGATAATGAACCTGACATGGTAATTGCCAATTATGTGTATGATAAAGTTGGTGCCAGAAGAAAGAAAGTTATTCACTATGATAATGTTTTTCCTCTTGATAAGATGTTTACATGGGATGAGATTGGAAACTTTAAGATTGACCAGTATATTCTTATGCATTCAGTAATATACAGGACAGAACTTCTTAAGAAGTGTGGATTGCAGCTGCCAAAGCATACTTTCTATGTGGATAATATTTTCGTATTTGAGCCTCTTACAGAAGTCAAGAATATGTATTATATTAACACGAATTTTTACAGATACTTTATCGGCAGGGACGACCAGTCAGTAAATGAAACTGTTATGATAGGAAGAATTGACCAGCAGATAGCAGTTACCAAAAGAATGATTGATTTCTTCCTTGACAGTAATGTGCGTCCTGGCAAGAGAAAGAATTATATGATTAATTATCTCAGAATCATGATGGAGGTTTCTTCAATATTCCTGATTATAAGTGGAACAAAGGAGAATCTTGAGAAGAAAAAGGAACTGTGGAATTACGTTAAGAATAAGGATGCAGAACTGTACAGGAAGTTAAGATACAGCCTGTTAGGAAGTACAGTTAACATTCCTGGTAAAGGCGGCAGGGCTATATCAAAATATGGCTACAAAGTCATGAACAAACTTATTGGATTTAATTAAATAGTATCATAATAAAAAGGTCAGAATTCTTATCCTGCAAGCAGGCATGAATTCTGACCTTTTTAATCTTATTATAATAATGATATCTAAAACAGTATCTTACAAATATTCTGGTTTACGTACTTTTTTATTATAACAGGAGCAGCTGTCTGCTGTTCTGTGTCCATATCAGCAATTCTTAACATAACTGTCATCTTTGAGCCTTCAAAGAACATATAGTAGCCCATTTTCCGGTAAATTGTTGTAAATGAGTTCCACTGGTATGTGTGTGTGATCTGGAAGTCAGGAATCTCAGCCATAATGCCTGTGTCCATTAATGTTATGGTGCAAGGCGCATCTTCTGAAGGGTCTCTGTGCTTTAAATGATATCCCACAGCACTTCTGAACTGGAATACGAATATATATACAGGGTATGCAAAGCATGCTGCGTAAATAACTCCCAGATACATATTAAAAAATCCCATAACCATAAGGGCTATTGCGATGGCGACGGGAACAAGGGACAGAACTGTCTCAATAGGATTCCTGATAAATCTGTTCCAGAACACAATTTTTCGGTATTCGTCGCCGGATGCCTTCAATCTGGTGTTATATTTGATAGTATCCATATATTAATCTCCATTTATTAAAAATTATCAGCTGTAAGCTAACGCCAATCAGAATGATAACATTTTTATTTCTTTAACACAAGGGTTTGCAAAGACCGCAAAATAGGGTATAATATCCCTATATATCAGTTAGGGGGCAAAACTCGTGGAAGATAAGTACCGCAGAGAAGAAGTAATGACCAGAATAGTGCATAAACTGGAGGCAGAGGGGACTTTCATGGAAATCGTGGAAAGTATCCTTGAGGATGTAGAGACAGTTCTCCTCACTTCACATGCAGCGATTATGCAGATAAGTGCAGATAATAACTGGGTAGATACTGTTATCTCTTATGTGTGTCCGGATGATAAGCCTATGGAGATGACTAATTTTGCCATGGATAAGTTTGTTATTGCAGGTGATGGAATCAAGGCATGTTATACAGACAGCTGCACTGAGGATGAACGCGCTATATTGGAACTTATGGGAGCAGAGACATCTGTTACAGTGCCAGTATATATTAATAATGCCTGCGCTATGTATTTTGCTGTATTTGATACACATTCATGCACTCATTATGGTGAAGATGTTTTAAAATTTATTGGAGATGTGGCCAATATTGTGCAGATTATTGCACAGAAGAAGGTTACCAAGAGTTCTCTTCTTTCGTCTTACGAAGTGTTAAGAGAGATTCTTAGCAGCATAGGTTCTGGAATTATGGTTTTTAACCGTACTGACGGAGCAGTTCTTTTTGAAAATGATGTAGCTGCCAGAACGGATGAGATAAAACGTGCAATCCAGGAGGGCGTCACTGATTACATGAACATGCCTGATGAGGAGAAAAAACACAGGAAACCAAGTGAGTATTATGATCCTATGTCAGGTTTGTGGTTTGAGATTAAGTTCTCGGATCTTACATGGATTGATGGAAGTCCTGTAATTGTGTGTACCGCTGTAGATACTACACAGAAGAAGAAGAACCAGCAGAAGATAGAATATCAGGCTAATAATGATTTCCTGACAGGTCTGTATAACAGAATGAAGTGTGAGAATGACCTGAGAAGGGTAATGAGAGAGGCAGAGAATACCGATGCTAAAGGTGCTGTAATGTTCATCGACCTTGATGATTTTAAGCATATTAATGATGGTTTAGGACATCAGTATGGTGACGTCCTGTTACAACAGATTGCAGCCGGACTTCAGGGCGTGCCTGGTCTTCGTGGTAATTGCTACAGGATGGGTGGAGACGAGTTTCTTGTAATAATAAGACCTGAACAGTTCCAGGATATGGAAAGAATTATTAAGAATGTTGTCAATATGTTTAATAAGCCATGGTATCTTATGGGAACAGAGTATTACTGTACAATGAGTATGGGTATTGCAACATTTCCTGATAACAGTGATGATGTCCATGATATAATTAAGATGGCAGATGTGGCTATGTACGAAAGTAAGAAGTCAGGTAAGAACTGCTATAATTATTATGATGCTGATAAGAGGACAAATACTGCAAAGCAGCTGGATATTGAGAACAACATGCGTCAGGCAGTGGCCTCCCAGATTCAGGAGTTTGTTGTTTTCTACCAGCCTGTTGTTGATACAGTAACTAAGCGATGTGTGTCTTGTGAGGCTCTTGTAAGATGGGACAGTAAATCTCTGGGATTTATGGGACCGGGAGAGTTTATTCCGCTTGCTGAGTATCTGGGACTTATAACAGATATTGGTGATTATATTCTGGAGGAGGCATGTAAGCAGTGCAAGAAGTGGAATGATGCAGGTTATGTAGATTTCCATGTTAATGTCAATCTTTCAGTAGTCCAGCTTTTACAGAAGAATGTAGTTGACAATATTAACAGGATTATTCTTCAGAGTGGTGTTAACCCATCTAATGTAGTTCTTGAGATTACAGAGTCATTTGCAATTAATGACATGGACAGAGTACTTAATATCATAAAAGGCTTAAAGACATTAGGTCCAAGGATTGCACTGGATGATTTCGGAACAGGATATTCATCTCTTAACTACATAAAGCAGCTTCCGCTTAATATTATTAAGGTGGACAAGACCTTTATAGATGACATTGTTGGAGATGATTATGCACAGGCTTTCGTAAAGCTTATAGTGGACCTTTCAAAAACAATCGGAACACAGATTGTTGTTGAGGGCGTGGAGCACAGCAACCAGTATGAACTTTTAAGAGAACTTGGAGCAGATTATATTCAGGGTTATTATTTTGGAAAGCCAGTACCAGCAATGGAATTCGAGGAGAAGTTCCTTGGAAAGCAGCTTGGTGGTGATGCCTGATTTGTACGCAATAACCGGTATAAGATAATATAAGGAGATAAGGATATGAAGACTATTATTAAGGGCGGCAGAGTAATTGACCCTGCCAGTAGCACTGATGCAGTTAAGGATGTGCTGTTTGAAGACGGAATCATTGTTAAGGTTGAAGAGAATATTAGTGAAGCAGCAGAGAACGTTATTGATGCCTCAGGATGTCTGGTATGTCCTGGATTAATTGATCTTCATGTACACTTAAGAGAACCGGGATTTGAGCATAAGGAGACAATAAGGACTGGAGCCAGGGCAGCAGCCAGAGGCGGATTTACAACAATTTGCTGCATGCCTAACACAAAACCTGTTGTGGATTGTGTTGATATGGTTGATTACATAGTTGAGAAGTCAAAAGAGGTAACAGATATTAATATTCTTCCTATTGCAGCAATTACAGCAAACCAGGAGGGGGAATATATTACTGATTTCGAACAGCTTAAGGCTCATGGAGCAGTGGCTGTCAGCGAGGATGGTAAGTCAGTTATGAATGCCAGAGTTGCAAGACAGGCAATGAGACTGGCAGCTATTGTTGATATTCCGGTATTTGCCCACTGTGAGGATAAGAATCTGGCAGCCAGAGGTGTTATGAATGCCGGAGAGAGAGCCAGGGAACTTGGCTTATATGGAATAATGAACGCTGTTGAGGATGTTATTGTGGCAAGGGATATTCTTCTTGCCAAGAATACAGGAGCAAGACTCCATCTCTGTCACTGCTCAACTAAGGACAGTGTTGCAATGGTTGAACAGGCTAAGAAGGAGGGACTGGATGTAACTGCTGAGGTTACCCCACATCACTTTACTCTGACAGAGGAGGCAATCACATCTGATGATGCCAATTTCAAGATGAATCCTCCGTTAAGAAAGCAGGAGGATGTTGATGCTCTGATTGAAGGATTAAAGAGCGGAATAATGGACTGCATATCAACAGACCATGCTCCACATCATGCAACAGAGAAAGAAAGACCATTTGCGGAAGCACCATTTGGAATAACAGGTCTGGAAACAGCTGTCAGCCTTACAATTACTGAACTGGTTGATAAGGGAGTGCTTACACCTATGCAGATGGTGGAGAGGATGAGTTACAACCCTGCAAAGGTTTTAAGATCTGACAAGGGAACACTTCTTCCAGGAAGGGCAGCAGATATAACTATAATTAACCCGGATGAAGAATATGTAATCGACAGCAGTAAATTTGCATCATTGGGAAAGAATACTCCTTTCAATGGAAAGAAAGTTAAGGGTAAAGTAGTGTATACAATTTCGGGAGGAAAGACAGTTTACTCATACAGACCGGGATTTGAGTGTATTGTGGATAAGGATGTTCCAAAGCTGTACTAGCACACAATATGTCAGACGCAAAGACGTCTGGGGAATGGGATTAACCAGAAAGAAATCAGGAGAGGAATGGAGAATAATATGATTAACAAGCTTGTAGACAAGATTAAAAAGACTAATGCACCAGTAGTAGTTGGACTTGACCCAATGTTAAAGTATATTCCGGAACACATTAAGAAAGCGGCTTTCAGCCAGTATGGTGAGACACTTGAAGGTGCTGCAGAGGCGGTATGGCAGTTTAATAAGGCAATTGTGGACTGTATATATGATATAGTTCCTGCAGTAAAGCCACAGGTTGCCATGTATGAGCAATTTGGTGTTCCAGGAATGTCTGCATTCAAGAAAACAGTTGATTATTGTAAACAGAAGGATTTAGTTGTTATTGGTGACGTTAAGAGAGGGGATATCGGCTCAACTTCAGAGGCATATGCTGTGGCACATCTTGGAAAGGTTACAGTAGGCAATACAAAGATCAGTGCCTTTGATGAAGACTTTGCTACAGTTAATCCATATCTTGGTTCAGATGGAATTAATCCATTCTTAAAGGTGTGCCAGGAGGAGAAGAAGGGAATATTCATCCTTGTTAAGACATCTAATCCTTCCAGTGGTGAATTCCAGGACAGAATTATTGATGGAAGACCATTATATGAATGGGTTGGAGAGAAGGTTAACGAATGGGCTTCACAGTGTATGGGAGACCAGTACAGTTATGTAGGAGCAGTTGTAGGAGCAACATATCCCGAAATGGGCAAAATATTAAGAAAAGTTATGCCTAAATCATATATTCTTGTGCCTGGATATGGCGCACAGGGTGGCAAGGCAGAGGATCTTGTGCATTTCTTTAATCAGGATGGACTCGGTGCTATTGTAAACAGTTCAAGAGGAATTATTGCAGCTTATACTAAGAAAGAATACAGCAGATTTGGAGAAACAGGCTTTGCTGATGCATCAAGACAGGCTGCAATAGATATGATTAATGATATTAACAGTGCACTTAAGTAGTGTGAATATCAGACTAGAATGGAGAAAAGAATGTCAAACAGAGAAGAAGTTGTTATTACCAAGGCAGAGTGCCTGGCGGATGGTGTATATTCAATGGTATTAAAGACTGAGGTAATTGCTGGTAAAGCAAAACCGGGTCAGTTTGTGTCATTGTATTCAGGAGATGGTTCAAGACTTCTGCCACGGCCTATAAGCATATGTGAGATAGATGGAACATATATAAGACTTGTATACAGAGTTGCAGGCAAAGGAACGCAAGGATTCTCTAAGCTTAAGGCAGGAGATACCATTACAGTTCAGGGACCTCTTGGCAACGGATATGATGTTAAGGCACCATATGCTGGAAAAAAAGCAATTATTTTTGGTGGTGGAATAGGAATACCTCCAATGTTAGAGCTTGCAAAGCAGCTTCACTGTGAGAAAGATATTCTGCTGGGATACAGAGACAGCCAGACATTTCTTGCTGATGAATTTGCAAAATATGGCAATGTAACAATAGCTTCAGAAGATGGAAGTGTTGGAGTTAAAGGTAATGTGCTGGATGCAGTTAAACAATGTAGTATTACAGGACAGGTTATATACGCCTGTGGTCCTACACCAATGCTAAGGGCAATTAAATCATTTGCCCTGGATAATGACATAGAGTGTTTTATTTCCCTGGAAGAGAAGATGGCATGTGGAATAGGGGCATGTCTTGCCTGTGTATGCCAGACAAAGGACATTGATGATCACTCAAAGGTTCATAATGCCAGAGTCTGCAAGGAAGGACCTGTATTTAATGCCAGGGAGGTGGAGATATAATGAGCAAAGTCAATATGTCTGTGGATATAGCCGGGGTTCATTTTAATAATCCGGTGACAGTTGCATCTGGAACATTTGGTTCTGGAATGGAATATGGAGAATACGTAGATTTAAACAGGCTTGGAGCAGTGACTACAAAAGGCGTTGCCAATGTGGCCTGGCCTGGTAATCCTACACCAAGAATTGCAGAGACCTATGGCGGAATGATTAATGCTATTGGATTACAGAATCCGGGAATAGATACATTTCTTTCAAGAGACATTCCTTTCCTTAAGAAGTTTGATACCAGAATTATTGTAAATGTATGTGGAAAAACTAAGGAAGATTATATTGATGCTGTTGAAAAACTGTCTGATGCACCTGTAGATATGCTGGAAATCAATATATCATGTCCTAATGTCAAAGAGGGTGGAATAGCATTCGGACAGAAAGCAGATATGGCTGAGGATATTACAAGGGCAGTGAAGAAAGTTTCTAAACATCCTGTTATCATGAAATTAAGCCCTAATGTTACTGATATTACCGAGATGGCAAAGGCTGTTGAAGCTGGTGGAGCAGACGCAGTTTCTCTTATTAATACAATTACAGGAATGAAGATTGATATTAACAGAAGAACATTTGCAGTTGCCAACAAGACTGGAGGATTGTCTGGCCCTGCTATTAAGCCAGTAGCTGTGAGAATGGTTTATCAGACAGCCAATGCAGTTAAGATTCCGGTTATTGGAATGGGAGGAATTGCCAGTGCAGAGGATGCATTAGAATTTATTATGGCTGGGGCTACAATGGTTTCCGTTGGAACAGCTAATTTTAATGATCCATTGACAACAATAAAAGTAATTGACGGCATTGAAAGTTTTATGGAACAAAAGAATATAACCGATATCCACGAAATTATCGGCTGTGTTAAGTAGAGACAGGATATTCGGTTGCTTATTCTGATACAGAATTGTTATTATTCACAAATGTCCGGATAATGGTTCCACAGGGAGGGTGAAAGATTGAGTTACGCATGGTTAGGAATTCATATTCTTGGGGCAATAGTATGCTTTATTCTTCTGATATGGGTTGCAGGTAAGGAAGAAACAGATTTTAAAAGTACAATGGTTCTTTCAGTGGGCTGTTGTTTTATTACCCTTATTTCAAGATGTTTATATATTCTTGCTGATTCTCTCGAAGCACTTGTTCTGGCGGCAAAGATGGAGTACCTTGGCAAGTGTTTTGTGAATTTCTTCGCTCTTGTATTTCTTTTAAAATGGAAGAAGATTAACTGGCCAAAATGGATTCTTAATTTAATGATGTCAGTAAATATTGTGGCTTTTGCATTGATAGTTACCTGTGAACACCACACTCTGTATTATAAAAGTTTCACCTTGGGATATTCCAGTACCTCAGGCAATATCCTTAAAAGTGAGGCTTCTCCATTCTACTATTTTTATATGTCATACATTTTAGCTGAAATTATTATCAGTATGATTATAGTTCTGATTCCATTGATAAAGAGTCAGCTTACCAGGGAGGAAAGAAAGATTCATCTGCTTTTACTGTTTTCAGCTCTTGTACCATGTGTGCTTCTGATACTCAGGGCTGTAAGGATTTTCCCAGGAGACGACCCTACAATTCTTGGCATTTTCTTTACATGTATATCCTGGACGGGAACTATAAGCTCACGAGGTTTGTTTGATACAGTTAAAAGTGCCAAGGAAGGATTGGTTGAGAATCTTTCAGAAGGAATTATAGTATCGGACAACAATAACAGTATTTTGTATTATAATCCTGCGGCTTCCAGTATTTTGAAGAATCTTTCCGTCAGAATGAATTTCGAGGATGTTAAGGATGCTCTTGGATATAATGGAAGAGGAAGCTCACAGGTTGAGATTGACGGAAAATACTATGAAACAAGACTGTCAGAGGTCAATGATAAGGAACATCATGTTATTGGTAATATGATGTCCATAATCGATGTGTCCAATATGGTGGAGCAGACAAAAGAGATGCAGGAGTTAAAGGAAAGGGCAGAGGATGCAAGTACTGCAAAATCAATCTTTCTTTCAAATATGTCCCATGAAATCCGTACTCCTATGAATGCCATTGTTGGTATGACAGAGATTCTTTTAAGAGAGGATCTGGATGATAAGGAGAAAGAATACCTGATGAATATTAAAAGTTCAGGAAAGTCTCTTCTTACAATTGTCAACGATATTCTGGATTTCTCCAAGATTGAATCAGGAAAGATGGACATTATTCCAGAAAATTACGAAACCGCAAATTTCCTTAATGATTTGGGAATGATGTTTTTTAACAGAATAGGAAGCAAGGATATTGATTTAATATTTGATATTGATAAAAGAATGCCATCCGTTCTGTATGGTGATGCTTCAAGAGTCAGACAGGTTATTATAAATATTGTTAATAATGCCATTAAATTCACTGATGTGGGATTTGTCAGACTTAAGATTGAAATTGTTGATATGAATGACAAGGAAGCAACGATTAAATATTCTGTCAAGGATACGGGCGTCGGAATAAGTGAAATAGACATTAACAGGCTTTTCAGGTCATTTGAACAGCTTAATACAAGGAAGGCAAGCAAGCAGGAGGGCACAGGACTAGGTCTTTCTGTATCACAGAGACTGGTTGAACTCATGGGAGGAAAGATTGAGGTTACCAGTACATTTGGAGTAGGAAGTGAGTTCTACTTTACACTTAAACAGGGTATTGTTAACAAGAAGCCTGTTGCAGAGATAAGAAAGAGAAGTGTGGAGAAAATACCTTCATTAACATGTTATATTGATTCCTTCTACAGAAGGGAAGCTTTTATTAACATGGCACAGTGCTTTAACCTTCCGTACATAAGTTATGAAGATGTGGTAAATAACCATGAAAAGGTTGATTATATATTTGTTGACAGCAAGTTTTACAGTGATGTGAAGATGGAACTGCCATCTGATATATTTGATGAAGCCACTGTGTGCTTAATCAATAATCCTATGCTGGATAATAAGAAGGTAGATGGTACACTGGCAACTAACAGACCTTTATACAGTGTGAACTTTGCCCAGATGATTAATAATGAGAAGAATGAAGTTGAGGTTGAAGATGAGTATTGCCTTAACTTTATTGCTCCGGCTGCAAATATACTTCTCGTTGATGATAATGAGATGAACAGGAAAGTAGCAATTGGACTGTTGAAACCACTTCTTATGCACATTGATACTGCCCAGGATGGCAGGGAGGCATTGGATATGATTAAGAGGAACAGATATGATATTGTTCTTATGGATCATATGATGCCGGTAATGGATGGCGTGGAAGCAACCAAGGCATTGAGAGCCATGGATGGAGATTACTTTAAACATCTTCCTGTTATTGCTCTTACGGCTAATGCTGTTATGGATGCAAGAAAGAGTTTTGAAGAGGCTGGTATGGATGGCTTTGTTGCAAAGCCAATAGAGCTTAATGAAATGGTGGCGCTTTTAAAAAAGTTTCTTCCTGCTGACAAGATATACAAGCAGAATGCAGAAGTGGAGATGAATACTCCTAAGGAGTCTATTGATGATATTCCGGTAATTGATGGAATTGAAATCAAGGAGGGCATAAAGAACTCCGGCTCTAAGGAAATGTTCCTTAAGATGCTTGGGGATTATTATAATATTATTGATATCAAATCAAACAAAATTGAACAGTGCCTTAATGATAATATGATTAAGGATTATGTAATCGAGGTTCATGGATTAAAGAGTACATCAAGGCTTATTGGTGCAACTAAGATGTCTAATGAGTTCTTAAGAATGGAAAACCTGGGTAATGACAATAATATTGAACAGTTAAAGAAGGATACGCCTCAGGTTCTTAAGATGTACAGATCATTTAAGGATAAGCTGGCGAGCTTTGCTTCTTACGACAACAAGGATAAGAATGATGTTCCGGCAGATGAGCTGTTAACATTGTTAGATGATATTAAGCAGGCTATGGATGATTTCAATCTTGAGAAGGCTGATGAAGCAATGAAGGTTCTTGACCAGTGTAAGATTCCGGAAGTCTGCCAGAAGAATATGGAGCTTTTAAGAGCTTATGTATCTGACGTGGCAATGGAAGAGGTTATGAACCTGTGTGATGTAATGGCAGAACAGCTAAAGAAGGAGGCAGCTGAGTAATATCCTTGAGGCTGTTGAAAAATACAGAGTGTTATGGTAGTATTTATAGGAAAATTTTAGGAGGTCTAAGGACAATGGAACAGTATAAGCAGGATTTTATTGAATTCATGGTAGACAGCAATGTATTAAGATTTGGTGACTTTACATTAAAGAGTGGAAGAAAATCTCCATTTTTCATGAATGCCGGACTTTATGTTACAGGAGAGCAGTTATTAAAGCTGGGAAGATATTATGCTACGGCTATCCATAATAATTTTGGAGATGATTTCGATGTCCTGTTTGGACCTGCATACAAGGGAATTCCTCTTAGCGTAGCAACAGTTATGGCATACAGCGAGCTTTATGGCAAGCAGATTCGCTACTGTTCAAACCGTAAGGAGGCAAAGGACCACGGAGACGCAGGCATACTTCTTGGAAGTCCTATTAAAGACGGAGATAAAGTTGTTATTATCGAGGATGTAACTACATCAGGCAAATCTATTGAAGAGACATTTCCAATTATTAAGGCACAGGGTGATGTTACAATCAAGGGGCTTATGGTTTCATTAAACAGAATGGAGGTTGGTCTTGGTGGCAAGGTCAGCGCTCTTGATGAGATTAAAGAGAAATATGGTTTTGAAGCTAAAGCAATCGTTACCATGGCAGAAGTGGTGGAACATCTGTATAATAAGCCATATAAGGGAAAAATAGTAATTGAGGATAACATCAAGGCTGCTTTAGATGAATATTATAAACAATATGGAATCAAGGCTGAGTAATTGCAGATTGTACATAACGGACAGATAAAATAATCGTGATTTATAGATAGTTTTAGTAAGGATGGTAGGATTATGGATGAAAAGCTTTATAAGAAAATGAAACATATCGGGGCATGCAGCCTTGTTCTGGGAATAGTTACAATTGCTGTGGCAGTTGGTACAGGGGTGATTATGATTATCAATGGAGCAAGACTTATTGCTCATAAGTCAGAGAGTTTATTCTAGTTTATCCTTGAATTATTTCTGGTAAATGCCATATTAATATTTATGATGGGGTCATTGATGAAAAAGAGTAAAGCAGGAGTGGCTGCAGAGTGGGTCGCTTTTATATTTTATATCGGACTTCTGGTATATTTCACTATATTTGCAGAGAGTATGGGCAGAACAGTTCCTATTGTGAGCAGCAGCTACAGGTACAATCTTGTACCACTTAAGGAGATTAAGCGCTTTTTATGTAATACAGATACCCTGGGATGGGAACCTGTAATATTGAATATTGCAGGTAATGTAATTGCCTTTATTCCATTCGGGTATTTTCTTCCGAGACTGTTTAAATACAGGATTCAATTCGTAAAAGCAGTACTTGTCTCCTTTGACCTGAGTCTTGCAATAGAGATTATACAGCTTCTTTCAAGAGTGGGAAGCTTCGACGTGGATGATTTGATTCTTAATACCCTTGGTGGAATTATTGGATATATATTATGTGTTATTGTGTGGAGAGAACGTGGGAAATATCCTCATTCACAGTAATTCAGCTATGTTAATAAGTGTAAAATTGGTAATAATATATGAGTATTTTCAACAAATATAAGTTTTCTAATAAAAGTCAGTCCCTAGGAGGTGTATTATCTACCTTAACAGGTCTGGGCTCTCTGGCATGTTTTTCTGCCGGAGTGTATATTTCTTTCAAGAAAAGCGGTTATGCAGGTCTCGAGGTAGGAGCGCTGGGATTACTTACCCTTATGCTTTCTGTTATTGGTACAATCATTGGACTGTTAAGTTTTAAGGAAGATGACAAGTTCTACACATTGTCATGGGTAGGTTCTCTTCTTGGGGGAATTATGACAGTGCTCATGTTGGCAGTAATATTCATGGGACTTGGATTTTAGTATGAGGAATAATACTTAAGGCTTATTATTCATCGGTCATTTTCGATATAACAGGATTATTATAAAGGATGGAGAAAGGAATGTTTGAGGATAATATTGAAGAACGTATCACTCTTGCCATGGAAAGAGTGGCGCAGATTCAGCAGGATGCTGATTATCTTAATGCAATAGATATTAAGGTGTTAAAGGATGCTTACGCAGATTATTTCAGCCGTGTTGCATCCTTTATTTCGTATTTGGATTCTGTCAGGATGGCAGTAGATTCTAAAACCTTTGATGATTATTCACTGGAAGAACTTAAAAATATCAATACAAGGCTGTATGAGGACATAACGGGCAGCAGTTATGATACCAGCTTTGCAAACCCTGCATACGCAGTGGAAAAGCTTGGAGAAGACTATGGACAGATAATGTCATTTATATATGTGGAGATAAGAAGTCTTATTGTATATGGCTTTGAAAACCGTCTGGCTGAGTTCACAACTGTCGTTGAATTGTTTCTGGAGGTGTATTGCAGCTTTAGTGATGGAATACCTGAATATAAAACATTAAAGGATATTGTTTACTGGTATGTAAGCGATTATAGTGATGAATTTGTTGAGTACAGAGTCAGGGAACAGATTGATTCATCACTGGGTTTTGCTACAGACATTATAATGAATGCTGATTTATCTGATGAAAGATATCTGTACAGATTTGGAGAATATATATCTGACAATGAAATTCAAACAAGCAGGTTTCTTGCCAGCCTGCCAGATGAAAGTATAGAGAGCATGGCAAGAACATTCACGGAAGGGTATCGTATTGGCTTTGTTATGGGCAGGAAGGATATCACTAAGAAGAAAACTGTGAATATCCGTTACTGTCTTGGATTTGAGAGACTTGTCCGTGAGGAGATTAAACAGTTTAAGGAAATGGGACTTGATACGACTGTTTACAGGTCAGCAGTTAATTCTATTAACAAGAAAATGCATATAAGAGTTGGTTATTATGGTGCAGTTCCTAACAAACAGATGGATTATGATCATAGGTTTGACTGTGCTTTATATATGGATTCTGCATTTGTTGAGAGAAAGATTGGTGCATTAAAGCTTGCTTATGAGAAAAACAGCAGCCTGGCTGGAGTATTCGGTGGACCGGCTGTAATGGAAGTTTTCGGCGAGATACCATTTGAACCTGTTGAGAAGAAGGAGTGCTTAAGGCTTGATGAGAAGCAGCAGCGCCTTTCTGTAAAGTATGATAATGAATCTTCAGCTATTGTTAATAAATATATTAAAGGCGAGGAGAGAAGCTTTACAATAATTGCATATCCAGTGCCTGAGATTGGGGAACACTACGAAGATATATTTAATGAGACAGTGACTATTAATACACTGGATTATGATATGTATAAGGATATCCAGACCAGAATTATTGATGCGCTGGACGGTTCTTCATATGTAGAGGTTAAGGGAGCAGAAGGAAACTTAACAGATATGAAGGTCATGGTTATGCAGATAAATGACAGGGATAAGGAGACTATATTTGAAAACTGCCTTGCAGATGTGAATATTCCTGTGGGAGAGGTGTTTACGTCCCCGGTTCTTAAAGGTACTTCAGGAGTCCTTAATGTAAGTGAAGTGTATCTTAACGACTATAAGTTCAAGAATCTGAAGGTATATTTTGAAGATGGAATGGTTAAGGATTATTCCTGTGATAATTTTAAGGAACAGGATAAAAACAAAGCATTTTTTAAAGAAAACGTACTATTTAACCATGATACTCTTCCAATAGGTGAATTTGCTATTGGAACCAACACAACAGCTTACGTAATGGCAGGCAGATATGACATATTATATAAGCTGCCAATTCTTATTGTTGAGAAGATGGGACCACATTTTGCATTGGGAGATACCTGTTATTCACGTTCAGAGGATGTTAAGGTCTATAATCCGGATGGAAAAGAGATAATCTCAAGAGACAATGAGATATCTGTTCTGAGAATGAGCCAGCCGGATAAAGCATATTTTAACTGCCATACAGACATTACCATACCTTATGATGAGATTGGATGTATCGCAGCAGTGTACCCGGATGGAACCAGGAAAGAGATTATTAAGAATGGAAGGTTTGTTCTTGATGGCTGTGAGAAGCTGAATGAACCATTTAAAGCCAGCCAGACCGATTTATAGGTTGACGTTGCTTTAAAAAGCAAGTAAAATATATAAGGATTTTAAAGGCGTAAACCTATGCTAAGCGTACCGGACACAGGTTTGAATACGCAGGAGGAGGTACGCGGAATGGAGATTAATATGGCACAAGTAGGAATTGTAATGGGAAGTGACTCTGACATGCCTGTAATGGCTAAGGCAGCAGATATCCTTGAGGAACTGGGAATCTCATATGAGATGACAATTATTTCAGCACACAGGGAACCAGATGTTTTCTTTGAATATGCAAAGACAGCTGAATCAAAAGGATTTAAGGTTATTATAGCCGGGGCAGGAATGGCAGCTCATTTACCAGGCATGTGTGCAGCTATTTTTCCAATGCCTGTTATTGGTATTCCAATGCATACCACATCTTTAGGAGGAAGAGATTCATTATATTCAATCGTACAGATGCCTACAGGTATTCCGGTTGCAACAGTTGCAATTAACGGTGGAGCTAATGCAGGTCTTCTGGCGGCCAAGATTCTTGCAACATCAGATGCAGCGCTTCTTGACAGATTAAAAGCTTACAGCCAGGGGCTGAAGGAAAGTGTCCAGAAGAAGGATCAGAAGCTTCAGGAAGTAGGATATAAGAATTACGGAAAGTAATCGAAAGTGGTAGAGAATATTGTGGTTAACCATAATAGTACAATGATGGTTAATCTGAATAAATGATTTAATATGGTGTTTTATCACGTATAAGGAATGGAGGATAATATGGATTACAAAAAAGCGGGAGTAGATATAGAGGCAGGCTACAAGTCAGTGGAACTTATGAAGGATGCTGTAAAGGCTACTTTCAGACCAGAGGTTTTAGGTGGAATTGGTGGATTCTCAGGAGCATTTTCTTTGTCAAAGATTAAGGAGATGGAAGACCCGGTTCTTCTTTCAGGAACAGATGGCTGTGGAACTAAGGTTAAGCTTGCTTTTATTATGGACAAGCATGATACAATCGGTATTGATGCAGTTGCAATGTGTGTTAATGATGTTGCCTGCGCAGGTGGTGAACCATTATTCTTCCTTGATTACATTGCCTGTGGCAAGAACTATCCAGAGAAGATTGCTACAATTGTAAGTGGTGTAGCTGAAGGCTGCAAGCAGTCTGAATGTGCCCTTATCGGTGGTGAGAC
The DNA here is from genome assembly GCA_945648485.1 of uncultured Eubacterium sp. Classification (GTDB taxonomy): domain Bacteria; phylum Bacillota; class Clostridia; order Lachnospirales; family Lachnospiraceae; genus Lachnospira. Next base: position 29,062 of record CALZFR010000005.1, read on the forward strand.
AGCAGAACATCCAGGTCTTATGCCTGCTGATGAATATGATCTTGCAGGTTTTGCAGTAGGTGTTGTTGAGAAGAAGGATCTTATTACAGGAGAGAATATTAAGCCAGGGGATGTGCTTATAGGTATTGCTTCAAGCGGTGTCCACAGCAACGGTTTTTCACTGGTAAGAAGTGTATTCACAATTACAGAGGAGTCTCTTAATACATATTATGATTCATTAGGTACAACACTGGGTGAGGCACTGTTAGCTCCTACCAAGATATATGTTAAGACTATGAAGTCAATTAAGAATTCAGGTGTCAGGGTTAAGGGATGCAGCCATATCACAGGTGGAGGATTCTATGAGAATATACCAAGAATGCTTCCAGAAGGAGTTCGTGCTGTTGTTAAGAAGGACAGCTACAAGGTTCCACCTATCTTTGATATGTTGCAGAAGGATGGAGACATTGACGAGCAGATGATGTACAACACATTTAACATGGGTCTTGGAATGGTTCTTGCAGTTGACCCTGCTGATGTTGACAAAACTCTTGAAGCAATTAAGGCAGCCGGAGAAGAAGGATATATTGTAGGTTCTGTTGAAGCAGGAGAGAAGGGAGTTACTTTATGCTAAAGATAGCAGTACTTGTATCTGGTGGTGGAACTAATCTTCAGGCTATAATTGACGGAATTAAGAATGGCGATATTACCAACACAGAGATTACAGCTGTAATAAGCAATAATGCCAATGCCTATGCTCTTACAAGGGCAAAGGATAACGGAATTAAGGCTATGTGTATATCTCCTAAGGATTATTCGTCAAGAGATATATTTAACCAGGCATTGCTTGATGAAGTAAACAAGCTGGATGTGGATTTAATAGTACTTGCAGGTTATCTTGTAAGGATTCCTGAGGCTATGGTTCATCAGTATTCCCACAGAATTATTAATATACATCCATCACTTATTCCTTCTTTCTGTGGAGTGGGATTCTATGGATTAAAGGTTCACGAAGCAGCACTGGAGAAAGGCGTTAAGGTTACTGGCGCAACAGTTCATTACGTGGATGAGGGAATGGATACTGGTGAGATTATATTCCAGAAGGCAGTGGATGTTCTTCCGGATGATACACCAGAGACACTGCAGAGAAGAGTTATGGAACAGGCTGAATGGAAGCTTCTTCCTGCAGCCATCAATATGATTGCTAATAGACAGAACATATAGTGTGCATAGAATTGCAGGAGTTGTATTGCAACGAAGCAGTTTATATATCAAATACATAAAAGTGGCGAAAGGGCAGGATAAATATGAAGGTATTAGTTGTAGGAAGTGGTGGACGTGAACATGCAATCTGCTGGAAGATAAGCCAGTCAGACAAGGTTGATAAGATATACTGTGCACCTGGTAATGCAGGTATTTCACAGGTGGCAGAATGTGTAGATATAAAGGCGATGGAATTTGACAAGCTTGTACAGTTTGCAAAGGATAATGCTATTGACCTCACAGTTGTAGGAATGGATGATCCATTAGTTGGCGGTATTGTTGACGTGTTCGAGAAGGAGGGCTTAAGAGTATTCGGCCCAAGAAAGAATGCAGCTATCCTTGAAGGCTCTAAGGCATTTTCAAAGGATCTGATGAAGAAGTACAATATTCCTACAGCAGCTTATGAGACATTTACATCTGCTGAGGATGCCAAGGAATACCTTAAGACAGCAGAATTTCCTATTGTACTTAAAGCAGACGGACTTGCCCTTGGTAAGGGTGTGCTTATCTGTGGTACTTTAGAGGAGGCACTTGCCGGAGTTGATGAACTTATGCTTGACAAGAAGTTCGGTACTGCTGGTGATACAATCGTTATTGAAGAGTTTATGACAGGAAGGGAAGTATCTGTACTTTCATTTGTTGATGGCAATACAATCAAGATTATGTCATCTGCCCAGGACCACAAGAGAGCTCTTGATGGAGACCAGGGACTTAACACAGGTGGAATGGGTAATTTCTCACCAAGTCCTTTCTATACTGAGGAAGTTGATGATTTCTGCAAGAAATATATATATCAGGCAACTGTTGATGCCATGAAGGCAGAGGGAAGACCATTCAAGGGAGTTATCTTCTTTGGGCTTATGCTTACACCTAAGGGTCCTAGAGTTCTTGAGTACAATGCAAGATTTGGTGACCCTGAGGCACAGGTTGTTCTTCCTAGAATGAAGAATGATATTATTGATGTATTTGAAGCATGTATAGATGGAACATTAGATAAGGTAGACCTCCAGTTTGAGGATAATGCCTGTGTATGTGTTGTCCTTGCATCTGATGGTTATCCTCTGGAATACAAGAAGGGCTATGAAATCTTTGGTCAGGAAAGATTCAATGACAAGGATGGATATTATCTTTTCCATGCAGGAACCAAGTTTAATGAAGAAGGCAAGGTAGTAACCAACGGGGGAAGAGTACTTGGAGTAACAGCACTGGGTAAAGATCTTGTTGAGGCAAGAGCCAACGCATATAAAGCCACAGAGTGGGTTACATTTGCTAACAAATATATGAGACATGACATCGGCAGATCAATTGATGAGGCATTAAAATAAGGATTGGAGAGGAACATGAAAGTTACATCTGTAAAGGGAACTAACGATTATCTTCCTAATGAAGTAGAGATAAGAGATTATCTCCAGAATCAGATATTATCAGTATATAAAGCTAACGGATTTGAACATATTACAACACCTATTCTTGAGGACATCGAGAACCTTGATAAAAGTGATGGTGGAGAGAACCTTAATCTTATATTTAAGATTATGAAGCGTGGTGACAAGCTTGATAAGGCGCTGGAGTCAGGTGTTACATCAGCCAATGAGAACGAACTGGCTGACATGGGACTGCGCTACGACCTTACACTTCCATTAAGCAGATATTATGCAAATAATAAAGATAAGCTTACAATTCCTATGAAGTGTATCCAGATGGACAGGGTATACAGAGCTGAGAGACCCCAGAAGGGAAGATTAAGAGAGTTTGTCCAGTGTGATATTGATATTATTGGTTCAGATTCAACAGATAGCGAGATAGAACTTATTCTTACAACAACCAAGGCTCTTGATGCAATTGGAATGAAGAATTACAAGGTAAAGGTTAATGACAGAAGATTACTTCGTGCTGTGCTTTCTTCATTTGGATTCGAGGATAAGGATCTTGACAGTGTGTGTATCACTTTTGATAAGATGGACAAAATCGGACTTGAGGGAGTTACAGAGGAACTTAACGAAAAAGGATTTTCTGATACAGCTGTTAATAATTTTAAAGTGTTTCTGTCGAAACAGGATTTCAGCCTGACATCAATAAGAGATATGCTTGATGATAAGGAGCCTGCTGACAGCCTGATTCATATTATTGATTCAGTTAATGAGATTACAGGCAATGCATATGATGTAGTATTTGACCTGTCACTGGTAAGAGGACAGGGATACTATACAGGAACGGTATTCGAGGTTGAGAGTATTGACTTCAAGGGAGCTATTGCTGGTGGTGGAAGATATGATAATCTTATAGGCAAGTTCCTTAACGAGAATGTTCCTGCAGTAGGATTTTCAATTGGATTTGAGAGAATTTTCTCAATTCTTATGGAGCATGGAATCAGTATACCAGACAGAGAGAAAAAGGTAGCTGTTATGTACGATTCTGAGAATCTTGTTAAGGCTGTAAGAATTGCAGATGGCTTAAGAGAACAGGGATGCGCAGCATCTTTGTATGTTAAGCCTAAGAAGCTTGGCAAGTTCCTTAATAAGCTGGAAGAGAGAGCTTATGACGGATTTGTAAATGTGGAGAATGGACCAGAAGTGAGCTGGTTTGAAAAGTAGAACATTCAGCAATTGACTGATTTATGGCTGCTTAGGCTGTGTTTCTGGGGTTTTGCGATACTCCCGGCAGAAATACGCTGATGGGCTGGTATACAGTTACAGCTGGAACGATTGGGCGAAATCTTAGTGCTGCGGCATGTATGGATTACACTTCGCCACCAATGGGGCAACTGTTTGAGCCCCGACCAGGGGCGAGTTTTGAACCATTGGTGAAATAAGCGAGTGTAATTCATATATGTCGCAACACTTAGACTTTCGACCTGTTCCAGCTGTAACTGTATACCAGCCCATCAGCGTATTTCTGCCGGGAGTATCGC
>CALZFR010000006.1 GCA_945648485.1 uncultured Eubacterium sp.
GTATATTGTCTTTCCTTTAAGGTCAGCTGCTGAACTGATACTTTCACCATTTTCAAGGATATATAATACTCCAAGGGTATTTATTCCCAACACCTTAATTTTACCATTGCTTTTGTTGTACAGTGTTGACGCAGCGTTACATGGAAGTGCTGCTGCCTGGATATCACCTTTTATTAAGAGAGATGTAAATTCGTCAGCAGAAGCAGCTATGGTAAAATCATAGTTATTAACAGTGTTTCCTTCTTTAGAATCCTTCATCAGCTTAACCATTCCAATAGCTGTAGGACCTTTCATTGCTGCAATTTTCATATCGGCAGGTACATATGTGGAAGTACTCTCTTCTGTTACAACTGTTGTTTCAACATTGCCATTATTAATATTATCACTGTTGCTGCTGTCAACTGCCCTGGTACCACATCCTGCAAGGCTGGCAAAAAAAATCAGTATAGAAGCTGTCAAAGCAGCTGCCTTTTTTCCTGTAAACATTATTCCTCTCATATTTCCCTCCACCTTTTCGTTTACAAAACGCCGCAAACAGCATAAAACGTCATTTTGTTACATGTTTCGCAATTATCTTATTCTTTTATAATCACTCTGATTATATATCATCCTCTACTTATTAAGTAGGTTTAATATGTAATCACTGATTTAATGGTAATATATTTTATAAGGAATATCAATAAGAAAAAAATAGTTGGTTTTTTTATTTTTTATGAAAAAAAACGTGGCAGTTACACTTCATAAAAGAGTGCAACTGCCACGTTCGCATCCGAAATAGTTCCTATTGATATTTACTTAAAATACTTAACACCTGACTCGAATATCTTCATATCCTGCTCACCATATATATTAACCGCAACTGAATCGCCACGTCTCTCTGAATGAGCCATCTTTCCTAAGCATCTTCCATCTGGACTTGTAATACCTTCTATGGCCATGTATGAACCATTAATATTCCACTCTTCATCCATAGAAACATTGCCTTCAGGGTCACAATACTGTGTAGCAACCTGTCCATTAGCAAATAACTTATCAAGCCATTCCTTAGGTGCTACAAAACGGCCCTCTCCATGAGATGCAGGATTACAGTAAACACCGCCAAGTTCTGCTTCTGCAAGCCATGGACTCTTGTCAGATACCACCTTTGTATATACCATCTTAGATATATGACGGTTAATTGTATTGAATGTAAGTGTTGGTGAATTAACATCCTGTCCTGTAATTGAGCCATTAGGAACAAGTCCCAGCTTAATAAGGGCCTGGAAGCCATTACATATACCAAGTGCAAGGCCATCACGTTCATTCAGCAGTTTCTCTACAGCTTCCTTCATCTTGGCATTTCTGAACGCTGTAGCAAAGAACTTGGCAGAACCATCTGGCTCATCACCTGCTGAGAATCCGCCTGGGAACATAATAATCTGTGCCTGGCTGATTGCCTTTTCAAACTCATTAACAGAATCTCTGATACCCTCTGCGTCAAGATTCTTAAATACCTTAACAATTACATCAGCACCAGCTCTTTCAAATGCCTTAGTACTGTCATACTCACAGTTAGTTCCTGGGAATACAGGAATGAATACTGTTGGTCTGGCAACTTTATTCTTACATACATATACAGAATCAGCCTTGTAAAGTCTGCTTTCAACAGGAGTTGTGTCTTTTGAAGCCTTAGTTGGGAATACCTTCTCAAGCTTATCCTTCCATACACTTACCGCTTCTTCAACAGTAATTGAAACCTCCTTGTATGTGAAAGCCTCATTATCCTTAACTTCACCAACCTTAGTATATGGGCATGTTATTTCGTCAATTCTGTCTGCTGCTGCTTCTGCAACAATACATCCGAAACCTGGTGCAAACAAATCCTCTTCTTTAATGTCACTGCTTATTGCAAAACCACAATGATTTCCAAATGCCATCTTGCTTAATGCAGGAACAAGACCATTGCCATCAAGAACATATGCTGCCTTAATAACACCATTAACAATAAGTGTATGTATATTGTCATATAATGTCTTAATCTGCTCAAATACAGGAACATCGTACTCATCCTTCTGTATGTCAAATCTGACAAGTACATCTCCTGCAGTTTTTAATTCCGGAGTAATGATTTCTCCTTCCCTGGCAACATCAACTGCAAATGAACAAAGTGTTGGAGGTACATCAATATCCTCAAATGTACCAGACATACTGTCCTTTCCACCAATTGATGGAAGACCAAAACCAAGCTGTGCCTCATAAGCACCAAGAAGGGCTGCAAAAGGCTGGCTCCAGCGGGATGGATCCTCTGTCATTCTTCTGAAATACTCCTGGAAAGTAAATCTTATTTTTCTGTAATCACCACCTGCGGCAACAATCTTGGCAACAGAATCAACTATTGCATACATTGCACCGTGGTATGGACTCCAGCTTGAAAGATATGGATCAAATCCATACGCCATCATTGTAACTGTATCACACTTGCCCTTAAGTACAGGGAGCTTGGCAACCATAGCCTGTGTCTCTGTAAGCTGATATTTACCACCAAATGGCATGAATACCGAACCAGCTCCGATTGAACCATCAAATCTTTCCACAAGACCTTTCTGCGAACACTCATTAAGATCAGATAATGTCTTTAACCACTTTCCTCTTACATCAAGAACCTTCTGAGGCTTAAGATAACAATCCTCCTTAGAAGGGATATCAACCAGTACAGATGTCTCCTGGTGTGCACCGTTAGTATCCAGGAATGCTCTTGAAATATTAACTATTTCCTTACCTCTCCATGTAAGTACAAGTCTAGGTTCCTCAGTCACAACAGCAACCTCTGTTGCTTCCAGATTCTCCTCTGCAGCATACTTAAGGAATTCTGTGACATCCTTAGGATCAACAACGCATGCCATTCTCTCCTGTGATTCAGATATTGAAAGCTCTGTTCCGTCAAGTCCTTCATATTTCTTAGGTACTTTATCCAGGTCAACCCTTAAGCCGTCTGCAAGCTCACCGATAGCAACAGACACGCCGCCGGCACCGAAATCGTTACATTTTTTAATTAATCTTGTAACCTCAGGTCTTCTGAAAAGTCTCTGCATCTTACGCTCTGTAGGAGCATTACCCTTCTGAACCTCTGCACCACATGTATCAATAGATTTAGTAGTATGAACCTTAGAAGAGCCAGTAGCTCCACCACATCCATCACGACCTGTTCTTCCTCCAAGAAGAATGATAATATCTCCAGGGTCAGAGTTCTCTCTCTTGACAGCTGCCCTAGGTGCTGCTGCAATAACAGCTCCAATCTCCATTCTCTTTGCAACATAATCAGGATGGTAAATCTCCTTTACATATCCTGTTGCAAGTCCTATCTGGTTACCATATGAGCTGTATCCGTGAGCTGCCTCTGTTACAAGCTTCTTCTGAGGCAGTTTGCCCTTTAATGTCTGCTGTATTGGTTTGGTTGGATCAGCTGCACCTGTGATACGCATAGCCTGATATACATAAGTACGTCCTGAAAGCGGATCTCTTATTGCACCTCCAAGACATGTGGCAGCACCACCAAATGGCTCAATTTCTGTAGGATGATTATGTGTCTCATTCTTAAAGTTTACAAGCCACTCCTCAGTCTTTCCATCTATTTCAACAGGGACAACAATTGAGCATGCATTAATCTCATCTGACTCTTCCTGGTCATCAAGCTTTCCCTCTGCTTTTAACTTCTTCATTGCAAGAAGGGCAAGGTCCATAAGACATACGAACTTGTCCTTTCTTCCCTTATAAATCTCATCCCTGTCAGCAAGGTACTTCTTGTATGTTGCCTCCATAGGAGCTCTGTAATATCCGTCTTTGAAATTAACATTTACCAGTTCTGTAGCAAATGTAGTATGACGGCAGTGGTCTGACCAGTATGTATCTAACACACGAATCTCTGTTGTAGAAGGATCACGCTTTTCTGTATCATGAAAATGCGCCTGGATAAACTTAAAATCCTTAAATGTCATGGCAAGACCCAGGGAATCATAAAGTTCCTTTAATTCTGCCTCAGGCATATCCTTGAATCCCTCAAAATATGTAATATCAGGAGGGGCCGGAAAATCAGTTACAAGAGTATCTGGAATCTGGCTGTCTGCCTCTCTTGAATCCACTGGATTAATACACAGTTCCTTAATCTTTTCCTTCTGGTCATCTGTAAGATCACCTGAAATAACATAGGTTGTAGCAGTTCTTATTACTGGAATCTCATTCTCATTAAAGAACTTAACGCACTGTTCAGCGGAATCAGCTCTCTGGTCAAACTGTCCTGGAAGATACTCAACCGAGAATATAAAATCCTCTGGCTGTGCCTTGAATTCTGTCTCATACACATCATCTACCGGTGGTTCTGAAAATACTGTTGTAAGTGCCTTTTTATATGTTTCCTCTGAAAGGTTTTCAATATCATAACGGATAAGGACTCTAACATCAGTAACAGACTTGATATTAAGATATCCTGTAATCTCATCATGAAGCTCCTTTGCATTAACAGCATAAGGCTTTTTCTTCTCAACAAATACTCTTTTAACGCTGCTCATCATTTTCCTCCTGCTTGTCTTAGTGAATAGCTTTATGTGAATAAATTGTATTGTACCACATAGCTTAATAATTTACCAACAAAAAACTAATTATTATTATTATTCATGCATTCTTCTGATTATCTTATAAACCACCTGGTTACTCATCACTGTTGGTGAAGTGTGGGCAAAGAATATTATTCCGTCTGTCTGGCTTACAATCTGGGATTTGACGAATCCCTCACAAGGGTCGATAACCTCTCCTATAACATCTCCACGGAATACCGGGTCCCCTGGCTCCTTCAATCTTCTGTAGAACCCTCCGTCATATGATTTGACAGGCATAAGATCCTGTTCATGAATCACACTTGCAATATAACCACTATGATTATTATATCTTAATATTCCCATCCTTGTAAGAAACCTCAACACAGAAGAAACTGCCTGTCTTGCAGACTTATCATCAATATTATCTGTGCTGTTGGTATATATTGAAAATGCGTTGGTTCCAGTCATCTGCCAGTTATAATTAAGTGTCACCGTGTCCATAGGCTTAGGACTTCTTATGACAACATACTGAAGCCCGAAAAGATTGGCAAGACTGGCACTCTGGAAACCAGTCTCCATCATTCTCACATGGGGAATGAAATCTCCCGGCATGTAAAAGCTGGCAAACTGGATACCATAATTATATCCTCCCACCTTCTCAAATAACATTGATGCAAACCTGTCCACCGTATCACCTTCTGGATTTCCCGGAAATCTTCTGTTAACATCTGTATTATCAATAGGCCAGAATCTTTTTCCAACATTGGCAGAATATTTATTACCTGTTGGCACTACAAGAATCTCATGATTATGGCTTATGGCGCCATGGCTTTCCAGTTCCTTCAACGCTTTAATAAGCAGGGAACATATATACATCTGCTGAATCTCATTACCTCTTAAAGCGCCAATGATACATGCCGACTTCTCTCCGCCGCCGAATCTGTAGCCCTCAACCTCAAAATTCTCCCTGTACAGCCCCTTAAATGTAAACAAGCTTTCTTTTCTCATTACTATTCCTTCTTTCCTCCGTATACCCTTGCCACAAGTGAGCCCTGATACACAACAGGATGTTCTCTCAATGTGAATATGATTCCGTCTACAGGAGATTCAATTCTCTGTACTATCCTTCCTGTAATAGGCTCAATTACATCTCCAATATGAGTTCCCATTCCTATAGCCCCAAGATTCTTAACTGCAGGAACAAATACTCCACCAGTACCAGATCTTAAGAATTCCACCTGACCTTCTGTAGATATAATAGGCTGCCTTACAGAGATTTGTTCCCCTTCCCATATTCCAAGTTCAATCATCAGATTGAAGATTCCCTCAATAAGCTGGTCACAATACTCCTTGTTTATCCTGTTCCCCACTCCCATCTCAATGGCAAGGGTTGGAACATCCATATTATTAAGGCTGTATGCCAGCGTTGCATCAAGAACTGTCTTAGAGGAATATATCCAGACAAAATCAGTATTAATAATCTTGGCAAATGGGAGAAGTCTGTTCTGGTTCTCCTCTGTAAGCCTTGCCTGGGGCATCTCTTTGATAAATATATTGCTGGAATGAATATCCAGGCAGAAATCACTGCCAATTATATTATCAATAATTCCTGCTGCCACATACTCAGCCACAGCTCCGTTATTATCACCGGGAAAAGACCTGTTCATATCAAGCTCAAACATTGGTATTCCCCTGCTGCCAATATCAAGTCCAAGGGGATTCAGGTCCGGGTATATGTCAACTATTCCCTTAAGCTTTTCCGGATAGCTGTTAATTCTTCTGATTACTTCGTAACAGATATACTGTCCGTCCAGTTCATCTCCGTGTATTCCAGTAACAATTGACAGCCTTTTCTCCTTTCCTGAAAGGCTGCCAGGAGCAAGCCTGTTCTTGTGAACAGTCCATTTTTCATGGACAGGCAGTTCAATTGATACAATCTCTTCTATCATAGTAATCTCTGTTCCTCCGCATATTAATCAAATTCCATCATTCCACTGACAGACAGTTTACCATTAATCTGTCTTATAATCAGTGAGCCAAATGTTGAATCAGGCATATATGAAACTCCGTTAACAAATACCTTTGTTCCAGGAAAAATATTCTTATATACCTTAACCTGTGAATGTTCTCCTGCATTAATCAGGTCACACAAATACTTTGCCTCCTCATTATACTTGGTTTTTTCTGACATTTTGATTATCTTTGACTGCATTACTTTGTTATACATCTCATGGTCATATTTCTCAGAACCCGTAATATTTAACAAAGAATATTTCTCCATAATGGTATCCAGCATATCAATCTCAATATTAACATCCTTAATGGCTTTAATTGCGGCAGCATATTCATTTTTGATGGATTTAACAGCGCCTGCCCTTATCACCGTTGTTACACCGTTTTCCACACCTGCATTACCAGTCTGTACTCCCAGAACACCAGTAACATCTCCACCCTGGACAGAGCTTTGTTTGCCACTAACAATTACCTTTCCATATGCAACCACATTACAATTTAACAGATAATTAGCTGTTAAATTACCTTTACAGTTAATTGACACATTCTCAAAGAACCTGCCACTGACATCGCCCCCTGCTTCGACTCTGGCAAGACACTTACCATTAACTCCATTCTTGAAACATATATTCTTATCAGCTTTTATGATTGCAGCTTCCACATGTCCATTAATAGAAATACTTCCCCTGGCACATACAGACATACCGCTTATGACACTGCCTCTGATATCAATATCGCCATTAAACTCAATATTTCCAGTAGATAAATCCACATCTCCCGGTATAGTAAGTACATTCCTCACATTAAGGTCGTAGTTTCTATACTCTACCTTTCCATCTATTTCTGCATAATATGTAGTGCCGTCTTCTGATACTGTAAAACCCCTTCCACGCATTGGTGATTTAGGTTTTCCAGATTTAGGAATTAACAGTTTTCCCCTTACATCATATCCATACACACCACTTGTAGGAGGTGTGTACTCCACCAGCTTATCTCCTGCACTTACCAGTTCAAATAGTCTCATATTATGATAATCTACTGAGCCGTCCTCTCTTATCATTGGTTTTCCAAGGTTATCTGTATTAAAGAAAAATGTATATTCCCCATCTGTTCCATCTTCTGCTTCTTTTCCGGATGCAATAAGTTCACTGGAATTATACCTCTTTTCCTGAAGAATACTGTATATCTTACCCTCATCTATTCCCATTTTAACGCCTTTATTATCAATAGCCTGCCTGATATCCTCATAAGTATATTCAACACTTTTATCTGAAGGAACAGCAAGCTTAACATAGGCAGACATATTATCATCTGATATGAATACAGATATATTTCTATTAAGTTCCAGCTCTTTTTCTATATCCTGAATCATAACACTCCCCCTGTTTTATCTGCTTAAGCAAGTTTGTTACACATCCTTTCATGCACCAGAAATACTATATGCATCAATTGTTACATCTGTAACCGCATCTGTTCCATATATTCCGGTGACATATTACAGTCAAGTATTGGCGAAACATCTTTACCCGCTTCAAGTGCCATACGTATCTGTTCCATCTGTCCTGCACTGTAATGTGAATCTGCATATAATGAAACATCTACTCCTGACATAATCCCCTTTAATATTTCCTGTGTCTGTTCCTCATTCAGTTCCAGACTTCTTTTTTCCTTATTATCTTCTTCTCTGCAAATCTCCATGGAGACAGGATCTATAAATGGGTCTCCATAATCCTCCACATCAATTCCTTCCTGCAGTCCAAGACGTATCTGTTCCATCTGGGATGAAGAAAAGCCAGTCATTGCATATGCCGAAACATCCACACCTGCTTCCAGTCCAAGACGAATTTCCTTCATCTGCTCACTGTTAAACTCATGGAGCAGATATTTGGTAACATCGACAAAATGCTCAAGACCAAGACGAATCTCTTTAAGCTGAAATTCGTCATATCCTTCCTTGAGATAGAAACTTAAATCAATTCCATTCTTATCGGCAAGCCTTAACTGTTTAATAGCTTCCCCACTGTATCCCTTGTCCACATAGTACATGACATCATAGCTGTACTGGCTGGCAAGACGGATTTCACGCATTACGGTATAATCCCTGACAGGATCAATTAAGAATGTAAGCTTAACGCCATCCTGCATTGCCTGCTTAATCTCTTCCATCTGTCTGTAATCAAACTTAGGATCAGAATAATATGACACATCAAGTCCCATTTCAAGTCCAAGCCTTATGGACTTCATCTGGGATGCGTCATATTCCGTGCTGGCATATCTTAAATAATCAACGCCACTGGTGTAGCCTTTATGAATCTCCATACTCTGGAATTTGTCAAAGCCCAGTGTTTCCATCTGTTCCTTAAAATCATCACGGTCTATTATATTAGCAATTGATTGTGCAAGTTCCATTTTAAACCTCGTTTCTACATTATATTTCAATTTGTTAGTAACCCCTTCTTTGATTATACTTTAAAAAATAATTAATTGCACTATATATTTTCCCAGAAATCTTCTAACACATCTTTCACTCCATGCAAATCAGTGATTTCAATATTATTCCATTCCCTTGGAAACATTCCTGCATAATCACTGTTTAGAAATCTGTCATCCAGAAGTTCAATAACTCCCACATCTTCACTGGTTCTTATAACTCTGCCTGCAGCCTGTAGAACTTTATTCATTCCCGGATAAACATAAGAGTAGGCAAAACCATCTTTTCCACAGTTATTAAAATAGTCTTTAAGTATATCCCTCTTCCTGCAAATCATAGGCAGTCCCGTTCCCACAACAACAGCACCAACAAGATTTTCTTCTCTTAAGTCAATCCCTTCAGAAAACACTCCTCCTGTAACACAGAATCCTACAAGAGAGCCTTTGCACAGTCTTTCATTAAACACATTAAGGAATCCTTCCCTGTCTCCTTCTCTCATATCTGATTTCTGCAATATTACTTTGGTAGATTCTTTTAAGAATATATCTTCCTGTTCCATATTTTCCACAACATCAGGACTGTATTCCTTCACATATATGTCATACACATTCTCCATATATGAGTAAGATGGAAAGAAAACCATATATTTCCCCGGATGAGTCTTAATGGTATTATCTATATATCTGCATATTTTCATATATTCAGCATGGTTTCTTCTTGTGTATCTGCTGCTTACATCTCTTCCCACAATTACTTTTCTTCTTTCCGCCGGAAATGACGACTGGGCATACACAGCATAATCATCCAGACATCCTGTAAGCATTTCTTTAAAATAATTAACCGGAAGAAGTGTAGCTGAAAAAAATATTGTGCTTCGTCCCATGGCAAGTCTTTCTGACAGATTACAAGATGGGTCTACACAGAACAGATTAAGGCAGAAATTTCCAGTTTCATCGTGTTCTGTATAGCATACATACTTCTCATCAAGACGGTCATAGCAATTCAGGAAACCGTTTATCTCAAAGAAAAAATCCAGCAATTCCTTTCTATGGACATAATTCTTATTCTTATCAAGGAAATCCATAATACCAATTCCCAGATTGGTAAGATACTCTGGAAGCCGCCCCATAGATTCAGGTCCTCCAAGGATTTTAACTGTATCACATTCTCTTTTCATTCCAAGAAGGTGCTTATTCACCTTCTCAAGCTGTGAAAGCAGCTTCTTATTATGAAATCCCTCACCTTCATTTTTATCACCTGCCAGCAGTCTCCTGGCAGCAAGAACATCCTCCTTGACAAGAACGGCACTGTACATTTCCCTTGCCCTGTCCACAAGATTATGTGCTTCATCCACAAGGAATATATAATCACCCTTCTGTCCCTGGGCAAAATACCTTTTTAATGATACGTCCGGGTCAAAAACATAATTATAATCACATATTATTCCATCACACCAGTAACTGGCATCCAGTCCCATCTCAAAAGGACAGACATTAAACATCTCAGCGTATTTTTCCACTACCTGTCTGTCAATTACCATATTCTCCGTAACCATATGGTATACAGCATCATTTACCCTGTCGTAATGTCCCTTTGCCCTGGAACAGTCCCTGGGATTACAGTTACGCTCCTCTAAAGGACAGATTTTATCTCTGGCAGTCAGTGTAACATTGCGGAATATAAGTCCCTGGTCTCTTAGTATCTTAAAGGTATCCTGTGCCACTGTCCTTGTGATAGTTTTAGAGGTAAGATAAAATATCTTGTCTGCCATGCCCTGTCCCATAGCCTTGACAGCAGGGAATATTGTGGAAATTGTTTTTCCTACACCTGTAGATGCCTGAATAAATAGATTTTTCTCCCTTTCAATGGATCTGTATACCCCGATGCATAAATTCTTCTGTCCCGGTCTGTATGTAAAGGGAAACTCCACATTTTCAATGGAATTCTGCCTCTCTTCACGACTCCTGAATACAAAGTCACTCCATAATTTAAAGCTGGCAATAAGTGATTCAAACCAGTTCTTTAATTCGTCATATGATAATTCTTCCTTGAACTGTTTTATATCTTCTGTTTCCGGATTGCAGTAGGTCAGCTGTATTGCAATTGAAGACAGTGCTTTATGTGAAGCATATATATACCCATAGCACATAGCCTGTGCCTTGTGGACATATACTGGTTCATCCATTCTGTGCACATCACTTCCCACAGTCTTAATCTCATCTATTATCACATCAGAAATGGGAATTTTATCCCCCTGGTCATTCTCCTGCAAATCACAGATTATACCATCAGCCCTTCCTTCAATCAACACACTGTAACTTCTGGTATCATCCTGCAAATCCACTGTATATTTTAAAGGAACCTCTGCATGGTATCTGCTTCCGGCTGCTTTCTGGAGCTTTCTGTGTATTCTTGCTCCCTCCTGCATTACCCTGACATCCATCAGCTTTCCGGAACCAGAATCTATATCGCCAGTGCTGAATATAAATTCAACCAGATTCCTGACTGATATTCTTAATGTGTTTTCCTTTACTTCATACATCTTTAATCCTCAACAATATGCTTTTACAGACATATATTAACAACCTATTGTGCTACAGCTTCATACAGATAGGCATTGCCTTCTTTACCAGTCCTTGATACAACTCCCAGATAATAGAGAATATTTAAAACCATCCTTGCTGTATCTTCACTGATCCCGCAAGTTTTTGAATAATCCTTAACAGTAAACTTCTCCTTCAGTTCAAGGGGAAGAAACATCATATAGTCCTCCGGCTGGTCAAGTTCAATTATTCTTCTTACACCTACAGGGATTCTGTCATAACGCCAGGCCCCCTTCTTTCTTGTTTCATTCCAGCCGTTAAGCAGCTTGTAGTCTTCTACATCCATAAGAAGAAGCCGTATATGAAGATTAGGATTTTTTAAAAAACTCTTAATCTTGTATAATTCAAAAAATGCATCATACTCATTGTAATGCCTTGAAGATAATCTTTTCTTACCAGTAGCTTCTAAAGTTTCTGGGTCAACCCAGTAAATCCACTTATTATATGGACATGGATAAACAACTGTAACAGGATAATGATTAAGAAAAACAGCCAGCTTATCCCGAAGCTTATTAAGCTGCCTTGTCTGAATTTCAATAACACCTGTCTGATTGTATATATCAGCAAAGTATCCGTCCAGCGCCACCTCATGCTTGTCCTCGTCAGGCTCAAAATATAATTTTAATACGCTGTGAAGTGTCTTCTCCCCCAGAGTCCCTATTCCTTTTTTGGAAACCTGTTTGTCAAGGGTCTTTTTTAAGGCAGACTCCAGCTCTGTCTGGTTAACATATATGTCCGAATTATTCAATTTATCTTTTTTATTATTGTATTTTTTATTGTTATCTTTTTTCATTCTGGCTGCCATACCTTATATCTGACTAAAAAAATATATTCCAGGTCATCCATAATATATTCTGTCCTTTATTTTACCACAGGTGGGTAACACTGGCAATTTGTTGATAAAGAATTTCATGAAACCATTGACTTTTTTCACTTATAAAGGCAAAATCTAGGTATAAAAAAGCGTCTGCAAAATGGAGGGTTTTATGATAAGTGTTTCTTTATGTATGATTGTTAAGAATGAGTCCTGTGTCCTTGACAGATGCCTTACTTCCTACAGCGGACTTTTTGATGAAATAATAATTGTTGACACTGGCTCTACTGACAACACCATTGAGATTGCCTCTAAATACACTGACAAAATATTTACCTACCAGTGGAAAGATGATTTTGCTGATGCAAGAAATTATTCCTTTAGCAAAGCTTCCTGTGACTATATCTTTACTGCCGATGCAGATGAAGTTTTAGACGAAAGCAACCGTCAGGCTTTTCTTGAACTTAAATCAATGCTGCTTCCAGAGATTGATATTGTTCAGATGAAATATGTTAATGTAAGTGATTTTAACACTGTTTATAATTCAAAAAAAGAATTACGCCCTAAGCTTTTCAAACGCTTAAGAACTTTTTTATGGGTAAATCCAATCCATGAGACTGTAAGACTTTCGCCTGTTGTCTATGACAGTGATATCGAGATACTTCATATGCCTGTAAAATCTCACAACAAACGGGATTTTCATACATTTATCAATGCTTTTAACAAGAATATCCCTCTTGATTCCTATGTAATTGTTATGTTTTGTAAGGAATCCTGGATTTCTGGAAAGAAAGAGGATTACCAGACCCTTCTTCCTGTATTTCTGCAGTATATTGAACAGTACAATCAGGAAAATGGCGGACTTTCCTGCTACAAGGAGATAAACTGCTGCCTGGCGAGAATGCACCGTATTCTTGGAAACAAGGATAGTTTCTTTAAAATTGCCCTTAAGGAAACAGCCCTTGAGCCATCCTCTGAGATATGTCTGGAACTGGGGAATTACTATATGGATAATAAGGATTATGAAGAAGCAGTTCTCTGGTTTATCAATGCTTATAGTGAAACAAAACCAATCCTTGATATCCATGCAGGTGGCGATGAACCTTTAAAAGCCCTGTCAGAATGTTATAAAAAAATGTCCCGGGAAAAGCATTCCAACGGGGACTATGCTTTAGCCGGAACATATGATAATTTAAGCAGGCAATACAAGGTCCAGGCAGAAAGCTGGAAGCTGCCTGAAGAAATATAAAATCATGTCTTCTTAATGAATTCAATTCTGCATCTTGGACACTTGATACTAATTCTGCCCTTGCCTTTAGGAACTCTGATTTTCTGCCCACATCCTGGACACTTGAATATTCTGTGAGTCTTAGAATCCTTAATTCTTGCCTTCATTGAATTAAATTTTCCAAGAATCTTATATCTTATCTGAAGATACTTCTGATTCTCTGTGTTTCTTCTGGAAATATTGCGGCTTAATACTCTGAAATAAGAATACACAAGAACCACCAATGCCACAGTATATAGAGTTCCACTATGAACAAACAATGTAATAATTAATAAACACAAGGAAAAATAGATTAAAAATCTAGAGAACTGGTCAACTCCATACCTTCCCTGCATAAATCTATAAATTCTATGTCTGAATTTATCCATTGCTGACTCTTCCTTTCCATATCTGTTACACAACAATGATACTTTATCATACTGGAAAGCAAATGCAATTAAAAAAATATAAATAAATTATTAATCTTGTGTCTTATATATATTGCCATCCATATCTTTCCAGTAAAAATGATCTGAAAAAATCATATAGCTGTGTGGGCTGTCCATCTTGGGAATTGACACAGAGCCGGGATTAATATATATGTAACCATCTCTTGTCTCACAACATGGGATATGGGTGTGCCCACATATAAGATAATCCCCATCTGCAAGAGCAGGTGTATTTTTCTCATCAAGCTTATGTCCATGGGCAAGAACAAGATGCCTGTCATTGACGTACATGTGGCATACTTCAGCCAGCACATTAAAATCAAGAACCATCTGGTCTACCTCAGTATCACAGTTACCTCTTACACATAATATTTTTTCTCTTAAAGGATTGAGAAGTGCAATAACCTCCTTAGGTGCATACTCCTGTGGCAGGTCATTTCTTGGTCCATGATACAGAATATCACCAAGGAGTACCAGCATATCAGCCTGTTCCTCATGGAATCTCTCAAGCATCTTACGGCAGTAATATGCAGAGCCATGAATATCTGATGCAATCATTATCTTTTTCATTGTTTCCTCCAGATATATAAAAATACGTATGCCAGTTTACTACCGGCAGAAAGTGCGCTAGAATCCAATCCTGAAACGGATATCTCTTATAAACTCCAGCACATAATATGATAATATCACATTTACAGGAAGCTGTATAAGGTTTTTAATAAGCCTTGCCGTAAAATAGAATGCAAAACCTTTTCCATACATAACAGAAATCCAGTAAGTTCCAAGAAGAATATTAACAAATACCATATCCACTGCAATAGCAATAGTTGTACGCAGTAGAAATGCCATATCTATCTTGTCGTCTGCGTACATTCCCACAATTTTAAATATTATGTATACAATCATAACAGCTACTGTCACGTCAAAGCCCCATAAAACTTCTGTAGTTTTTCTGTCAGTGTACATGGCAAGTATCCCTGCAAATGTTACAAACACTGATGCTACAAGAGGTACTACATTGAGTCTGGTAAACCCAAGAACCGTAAGCACCACAAAAAGAATTGTGAAGAGAATGAGAATACTGATAATATTTCCTTCCATACTGTTATTCCCATTAATGGCATCCATAATAAACTTTATGCCACTGCCCTGGCTTATCACTGCCTTTGTCTCTTTGTCCGTAATTCTGGCAAATGGAGCAAATAAAGTTACCACAAGAGCTGCCACTGGGAGTACTATCTGAACTAATTTAACAACAGACTTAAGGATTTTATTATCTTTGGACATAGTGGATTTTGCCGGGTATTTTTTGTAGAAAAACATTCCATATATAAGGCAGGCAAGAGCTGCATTAATTGTCCATCCTGGAAAATATGGTCCTGTTGGCTTAACAATAAGCTGTACAATATCCCCCACAGCACCACAGACCATTCCAACAACAGGCCCAAACAGGCTTCCTATTACCACATTTACAATAAATGATATTGAAATTCTCAAAGATAAAGTAACCTGGACAGATAAAAAAACTGCAAATACAGTGTGCAGTGCTATAAGAAGTGCCGCCATAATAACTGAACGGATATTCTTAAATTCCCTGGCTGAATCAATAAACATCTGAAAAAAAGCATTGTGTGTTTTGTGTTCTGACATAAAAAAACCTCCTTTGCAGTTTCGATACTACATAAGAGGTTATTTTCCATGATATGTAGCAGCGGGATGCGAACCATGTACCGCAAGAAAATCTTTTCGTCCGGATGACAACTCCCTGTTCATCTGGCACTTAACGCACACAGTCCTACTCTGCATAAATTGTTATTGTTATTTTCTGGTTAATTATAGCAAATAAATTATATATGTCAATACAGTTTTCATCTTGCAACCCTTAAAACAGGCGGAACCTTATATTTTGAAGTACAGCTTAAGAAATTCTGAAGAGAATTAGGTATTTTGTACATATCAAGAATCTTCTTCATAAATGCAATAGTTTTTTTCTTGTACCTCATATTGTTAAGAACATACACTGCTGCCTCATCATTATAGTTCTTTGAAAACTGCTTGGCATATCTGGCAAATTTATTCTTGTTAAGTTCTGGAATCTCATCATAATTCTGCATAATCTCCAGAGCTTCTATTATCCTTGTATTATCATAGGTCAATGGAATATGAACTTTCTTGGCGTGAATGTTGCCAATATTGCAGGTTTCCTTATCCATTATTGTAGAATACAGCCAGATTTCATCATCTTTACAGGCAGTAAGACCATACTTCACATAAAGCTTACTGCCTATGTACATCCCATCCAGATTCTCTTCTCCAAAGAAATGGTTAAGTACATCCTCATTGTCAATCTGTCCCGACCATGCATACATTCCCTTAGCCACACGGCTTAAGAGTCCTTGCTTTGTCAGTCTCTCCAGTGCCTTAAAAAACGCCCCCTGGGACATCTTTGAAAAGTTTGATGTATACAGATCATTGGCAACAATAACACTGCCTTTGGGGCATTTTTCAAAATACTCAATGATTTTATCTTTATTCTTCATATACCTGAAACATCCTTAAATGTAACTACTTTGAAACCTCTTCCACTGTAAGTTCCTCTGTGCCATCAAGCTTACACAGGTCTTCTTCTGCATCAGGATCATCCATTTTCTCAAGATCATCATTCTCTGAAGCTGCTGCCAAATCTTCCTGTGCATCATCATTGTCTGCCTCATCAGCTGATTCAGAATTATCATCACTCACAGGTTCACCTGATTCATTCTCTGGAAGGCCTTCATCTGAATCAATATCCTCATAATCGTCATCATCATCCACATAGAAATTAACAGGAACAATTTCAATATTACTGCACACAGCTGTACCAATTACATAAACTGTATGAATTCCGTCTTCCTCAACATTCTCAATAAGGTTATTTACACGGCTGGCATGATTCTCCACATCACATGCTGTGTTAACTCCTTCTGGAATAACAATGGTAACATTACTGCATTTGCTTGAGAAATCGATATATACATCCTTCTCAAATATTGCAAGTCCCAGGTCAATAACTACATTAGAAGCAATTGCTTTAACTTCGCATCCTGTAAATACCTCGTCATTAACCTCTACAACTTTGTTGCCAAAAATTGCATTGTACTTTCTTACCTCATCTGAAATGCTGTCATTCTCCTCCTGCTCAAATCTGGCAGAAACCTCCTTGTACTTGTCATAAGCAATCTTTGATGCAACACCTATTGCTCCAAGAGCAGCTACTGTCTTTAAAAACTTTTTCTTTGCCATAAATAAACTCCTTTCTAACCAATAATAATTGTCTGCAATGATTTATTAAAATACAGCAAAACACTACTGGTCTCTTCGTGAAAATACGCAGCCACAGTAATTCTGCCTGTATAAACCATATTCTTTTGAAAGCTGGATAGACCTCTTGTATCCTTCTTTCTTCTTAAAATCTGATAAGAGGTAGTTAACACCATACTCCTGACCAATGCTTTGACCAATCTGGTTTATCTTCACACTGTTCTTTAATGGGCTTATGGTAAGTGTAGTTGTAAAATAATCAAACCCACGTATAGCAGCCTGCTTTGCAGTCTCTCTAAGCCGCATGTCGTAACAGGCAAAGCACCTCTCTCCACCCTCTTGACAGTGTTCTAATCCTCTGACAGTGTTAAAAAATACTGATGGTTCATAATCTCCTTCAATGAAAGACACAGGATACTTGCTATTATATTCATTGATAAAACGAATCTGTTCCCTTACTCTTTTCTGATATTCCTCTGTCTGTGAAATATTAGGATTATAATAAAAAACAGTAACTTCAAAGAATCGTGATAGATATTCAATACAGTAGCTGCTGCATGGAGCACAGCAGCTGTGAAGCAGCAATCCCGGCACAACACCTTCCTGTTCAAGCTTTGCTGTCAGTATATCAAGTTCCTTCTGAAAATTCCTGTTCTCGAAAGCAACTCCCATACTATCTGTCACCTGTTATCTCTGCCAGAGCTTCAAACAGCTTATCCATCTGTTCATCTGTTCCAACTGTTATTCTTAAGTAATTGTCAATCCTTGGTTTGGCAAAATATCTCACATAAATCTTTCTTTTCTTAAGCTCCTCAAATATTACAGAAGCAGGTACACTCCTGTGAGATGCAAATATAAAATTAGCTTTGGACTCAGGAAAAGTAAAACCTAACTCCCTAAGCCTCTCCTCACTTCTTGTTCTTGTTGAAATTATCTTATTAACTGTCTCATTAAAATAATCCACATCCTTCATTGATGCAGCTCCATACGCCAGAGATGTAGCATTCATAGTGTAGGAATTAACAGAGAATTTAACATCATTAAGAGCCTTAATAAGTCTTTCATTACCCATAGCATAACCAATTCTCATACCAGCCATTGAGCGGGACTTGGAATAGGTCTGTACTACAAGCAAATTATCATATTTCTCAATAAGCTTCACTGCTGACTGTCCGCCAAAATCAATGTAAGCTTCATCAACAATAACAACTGAATCCTGGTTTGACTTAATTATATCCTCCACACTGTCAAGTTCCATATAAATAGCTGTCGGAGCATTAGGATTAGGAAATATTATTCCCCCATTCTTTCCCTTATAATCAGATGGATTAATTCTAAACTGGCTGTCTACAGGCTTTTTCTCATATTTTACCCTGTATACATCCGCCCATACCTCATAGAAGGAATATGATATATCCGGGAAAAATACTGGCAGGTCAGAATTAAAAAATGTCATAAAGCACATTGATATTACATCATCTGAACCTACGCCTACAAACACCTGGTCAGAACTTAAGTTATACCTCTCTGCAATGGCATCAACTAAAACTGATGCTTCAGGATCCGGATAAAGTCTTAACCTGTCTGTATCAAATTGTTTAACAGCAGCTATAACCTCTGGTGAAACAGGATAGGGATTCTCATTGGTATTAAGCTTGATTACCCCTGTATCCTTTGGCTGTTCTCCCGGAACGTAAGGCTCCACTTTCCTGATATAATTCTCCCATGTTTTCATAATCTTCCTCATTTCTAACATAACTTGTGTTGAAAAGCTTATGCAAAATAATAAGCTGTAATCTTTCTTAAGTATACTCGTTTATCTTAAGGATAGCAATGTTTAGAGATTAAAAATTTTCTTATCTTTTCCTGAATACTGCTATAACTCCTTCTGTATAAGACACAGTTTCATACCCCTTTTCATGATAGAATTGTTCCAGGTCATAATTATAATCTGTACCTCTTAAATCAAGTACAAGATACTCTGTCTCTTTGTCAGTGTAGAAATCCTCATATATCACATCACGGTCAGATAGCTTCCCACAAAGGAAAGTACCTGCCGTAACCTCTGCGTCCTCAGGAACATGACTTAATGCTTCATCCATAATATCATATACACGTCTGTATTGAGGCTTATAATAATCTTTTATATACTCTGTTCGTTGTGTCATGCAGGATACAAAGAAGATAAAGGAAACAACAGCCATCATTGAAAGAGTCCTTCCTCTGTTCTTACTTTTTTCCTTAAGGAACACCATAGACATGTAGAAAAGAAGTGAAGCACTTCCAAATGTATACTGGAATCCAATATCATGGGCATAGCTGTAATCCGGCATGAGATTAAACATTACAAACGGTGCTGCAAGAATATACAGCTTTACATCTTTACAGAATACCGGTATGAAAAGCATAGGTGCAAGCACAAGTACCATATACCTGATATTATCAGGATTCATTATCTGGGTGACTGTATAGGAAGGATTGGCAAATACTGTCTTAATCATGCTGACAATATTACCATCTTTTTCATAAATCATATTATTAAATCTGTTTGTTGCTGTATTCATTCCAATGCTGTCAATGTGTGATACAGCCAGCACAAAATAAAACAGTGAAATTCCCATTACAGCCAGAGATTTCAGGTGATTATCGTTATTTTTCTTCCTGTATGCCAGATAAAAAAGTGCAATGAAAAAAGCATAAATACCTGCGTCTTCTTTCACGCCTAACAGAAATACTGTAGAAAGCAATATCTTCCACCATGAACCACATTCAAAGGAATACAGTAAGCAGAATATGGTTACAGGAAGAAACATATTCTCATGAATATCATAATTACATCCTGATGCCACAAAAGGCATAAAACAGAAAGCTGTAACTGCAAGGCCTGTATGAAACCGTGTAAAATTCATTTTCCTAAGCAGAAGTGAAAGAGGAATTGCTGCCGAGCCCAGTACAATTCCCTGGCTTATCTGGATAGTTTCATTAAATGGAAACAAAAAGTATATTGGATAAATAAGCCAGAAAACAGGAGACAAATGGACACTGCAATGTGACAGAAGCATATCTCTTTCCAATGTTGTCTGCATTGTGAAATGTTCTCTCATATAGTAAAACATCTGAAAGAACAAGCCTCCGTCATAATTAGGCACAGCATAACAAAGATATCTGTACACACTGGTAACACCGATAAATGCACCAAGAATAACAGAAGGAACAGCAACCATAACTGACATTGCTGTTTTACTAATATTAATATCTATATTTTCTCTTTCCTTAACAAGATATGAAAATGATAAAAGTACCACACCACATACTGCCAGGCAGGTATATGCCTCTCTCTTAAAGGAAACAGTTACTATTCCAAGTATGAATACAGAAATAAATAACAGAAGATTAAATCCCCACTCTGTCCTGAACCTGTAATTAACAAAAAGAATAAGGGCTGCAATTAAAATAATAATAACAGTATATGCTGTGATGGAAGTTAAAGCTACAGTACGGATGTTTTCCACAGGGTTAAATCCCTCATCCGCAAGCCAAAGCAGATTAAAAGACGAAACAAAGCACCACGCTGTCAGTAAACTGACGGCGCAGTGCTTAAGATTTCTGCTACAAAAAATCATAGTAAATATATTCTTCAATGAAATATTGTTTATAAATGGTTTCATCAATTATACTCCACATACTTGCTATCTGTATTAATACTATCAAAAAATCTATATAGTATCAATATATTTAGCAATATATGTGAGGGCTGCACCGGACTGGGCTTTTGCATCAGAACAGGCAGCAAATGACAGATAACTTCCGTCTGTGCCAAAGGAGTATCTCATTGATAATTTTTTCCTGATTAAATCACTGTAAATTTTAAGGTATTCTGCAACAGCTCCACCTACAATCACTCTGCAGTCATATATTGTATACAGGTTATTAATTCCAATTGCCAGATTATCAAGATACTCGTCAAATACTTTATCTGCATCTGTATCACCTGATTCCAGTCTGTGGAAAAAGTCATCCAGTGAAATCCCTAAGCTATCTGACAGGCACCGCTCAGAAACATAGCTTTCAAAACAGCCTTTCTTACCACAAAAACACTTTTTTCCATCAGGATGGATGGTCATATGTCCGAATTCTCCTGATTTATTGTGTCTTAAAGATGTTCCGTACAATTCACCATATACTTCACTGATGCTGCAATAGGCTCCACCCACGCCCTGTCCAAGCATCAGGTACAGATAATCACCGCCATCTGTATTCCTTACATTAAACCAGTATTCAGCATAACTGCCTGATTTGGCATCATTCATGCATATCCATGGATATGGGATATACTGTGCAAGTTCCTTTATGGAGCAGTTTTTAACTCCCATGGTTGGTGCATCAATAATCATGGTTCCATCATCATTCAGAATTCCAGGAACAGTAATTCCCACACCAAGTATTTTTCCGCTTCCAGTTTCAGCCTTTTTAATGCATTTATCTACAAGGGCTGCTGCCTCTTTAGCATACTTATTGTCAGTGCCAAACTTTATATCAAGTCTTTCTTCTGCAGTAATATTTCCATAAAGGTCCACAACTCTTGCATACATTCTACTGTCTGTTATATTCAGAGCCACCGCAAGGGCTGCCTTACGGTTAATAGAAAAAATCTGTGCCTTTCTTCCTCCCGTAGAATTAAAGCTTCCATCAATACTTACATAACCCTCATCTAAAAGAGTATTCAGATTCTGGTAAATGGTAGGCATTGAAAGTCCGATTTCTTCAAAGATTTCCTGTCTGGAAGTCTGACCCTTGTTGTAGATATATTTATATATCCTGTTTTTATTTATTAGCTTAACATCCCCGGAAGTAATTGTGGCTTTATCCATATATTGACATTCTGCCCTTCTGTGAATAATATTTGAACTTTTTATTATTTACCAAATACAGCCTCATAATCAGCTTTAAATTTCTCAATTCCTGCATCTGTAAGTGGATGATGTATCATCTGTTCAATTACCTTGTATGGCACTGTTGCAATATCAGCACCAGCAAGAGCACAGTCTGTAAAATGAATTGGATTGCGGACACTTGCACATATAATTTCAGTCTGAATGTCATAGTTAGAGAATATATCAACTATATCCTGAATAAGCTGGATTCCCGGCTGTGATATATCATCAAGTCTTCCAAGGAAAGGTGACACATAAGTAGCACCTGCTCTTGCGGCAAGTACTGCCTGATTTGCAGTAAAGATTAAAGTAACGTTAACCTTGATTCCCTCTGAAGTTAAAACCTTAGTTGCCTTGAGGCCTTCTGCTGTCATAGGAATCTTTACTACCATGTTAGGGTGAATTCTGGCAATTTCTCTTCCCTCTTCAATCATCCCTTCTGCTGTAGTAGTTGTAGCCTTTACCTCACCGCTGATTGGTCCGTCAACGATTGATGCGATTTCTTTGATAACCTGATTAAAATCTCTTCCCTCTTTTGCAATGAGAGATGGATTAGTTGTAACACCACAGATTACACCCATGTCATTTGCTTTCTTAATATCCTCAACATTAGCTGTGTCAATAAAAATTTTCATTGTCATTCTCCTTATTTGTTTCTTTTTTTTTTAATTAATTAATTTAAAAACAGATTTAAGTGATGGATAAATCCCAGTAAAATTCCTGTACTTTTCTTCATATCTTTCAGCAATCTGAGCATCTGGCTTTACTGTCTCAGATACTCTGCATATAGCATCTGCTGCAGCTTTTACTGATGGATAAGCACCTGCTGCCACCATAGCAAGCATGGCTGCTCCCATGGAAGGTCCTTCCTCCACCTGTGGAATGTTAATGTCAACATTAAGCACATTGGCAATTATCTTTCTCCACAGTGGACTTTTAGCACCGCCACCACAAAGGGTTGCATTGGTAATATTCATTCCCAGCTTCTTTGCCACCTCAAAGGAATCTCTTATGGCAAATGCAACACCCTCAAGAACAGCCTGTGTCATATCACTTCTTGACGTATCCATGGTTATTCCTGTAAATGTAGCCCTGGCCATTGGGTCGTTGTGTGGTGAGCGCTCACCCATAAGGTAAGGAAGAAAATAAACATGGTTTCTACCCAGTTTATCATCTGTGATATTTTCCTGTTCTTTACTGAATTCTTTAGTATTAAGAATATCTTCCATCCACCATTTGTTGCATGAAGCGGCACTTAACATACATCCCATAAGATGATATGTTCCATCCCCATGGGCAAATGAATGAAGAGCGTTATTCTCATCAACTCCGAAGGAACTGCTTGATATGAATATTGTTCCGCTTGTTCCCAGGGAAATATTACATCTTCCATCTGTGACAGTTCCGGTTCCAATTGCTGCAGCCGCATTATCTCCTGCCCCTGCTGCAACCTTAATTGATGCTGGAATGCGCATTTTAGCTGCATAGGAAGTATCTAATGTCCCAATACACTGGTAACTCTCAAAAATCTGTGGAAGCTGCTGTCTTGTAATGCCACATATATCAATCATTTCCTGTGACCATGTCCTGTTTTTCACATCAAAAAGCAGCATCCCTGAAGCATCTGAAACATCTGTTGAAAAAACTCCTGTAAGCTTATATGCAATATAATCCTTTGGAAGCATTATTTTCTTAATCTTCTTGAAATTATCCGGTTCATTCTTCTTAAGCCACAGTATCTTAGGTGCTGTAAATCCTGCAAATGCTATATTGGCTGTGTATTCTGAAAGCTTTTCCTTCCCAATGGTTTCATTAAGGTACTCACACTCACTGGCTGTTCGGCTGTCATTCCACAGAATTGCAGGTCTTATTACCTCATCATTCTCATCAAGAACCACAAGTCCATGCATCTGTCCACCAAAACTTATGCCTGCAACTTGTCTTGCAATATCAGTATAATGGTATTCTTCGCATCCATCTGCACTGTCATCGTCTGCTCCAACAAGTTCCTTTACACCACAAACTACAGCTTCAAGCCAGTCCTCTGGATTTTGTTCAGACCAGCCCGGCTTGGGGAAGCTTATTGGATATTCTTTTGACACCATTCCTTCCACACTGCCGCGCTCATCCATAAGGAGCATTTTCACAGAAGAAGTACCAAGGTCAATTCCTATGTAATACATGGTTAAACCTCCTCACTGTTTACTATTTGAATGGATTCTCTGTTCTGTAGAGAACATTTTCAGGATGATTGTAACCAACCTCTTCCACTCCAAGATACTTGAATACTTCAAAAAGAGCTTTTCCAAAATGTCCGAAAGCAACAGCACCATGATGTGGAAAATTATTCTCAATCAGGTAATGCCTGTAGAAACGTCCCATCTGTGGTACTGCAAATATACCAATAGAACCAAATGACCTTGTTGCAACAGGAAGCACTTCACCATGGGCAATATAAGCAGTAAGCTTGCAGTCAGCTGAGCTCTGCAGTCTGAAGAATGTTATATTTCCTGGTACAATATCACCTTCCAGTGTTCCGTTAGTAACTTCCTCTGGAAGTGAACGTGCCATAATCATCTGGTTACACATTGTAGGGCATGACAGCTTCTTTGATGATGTGTTGCCACAGTGGAAGCCCATAAATACATCCTTTGGTGTATATGGGAACTTATCCTTAATATCTGCATTATATATGTCTGAAGGGACTGTATTGTTAATATCAAGGAGAGTAACTATATCGTCACTTACAACTGTTCCGATAAACTCACTTAATGCCCCATATATATCAACCTCGCAGGAAACCGGAATTCCCATAGATGTAAGTCTTGAATTCACATAACATGGGACGAAACCAAACTGTGTCTGGAATGCTGGCCAGCATTTTCCTGCTATTGCAACAAACTGTCTGGAGCCTCTGTGAGCCTCCACCCAGTCAAGAAGTGTAAGCTCATACTGTGCAAGCTTACTTAAAATCTCCGGCTTCTTGTTACCTGCTCCCAGCTCTTCTTCCATACTTTTAACAGTCTCTGGAATTCTTGAATCTCCAGCATGTTTGTTAAAGCTCTCAAACAAGTCAAGCTCAGAATTCTCCTCTATCTCAACTCCAAGATTATAAAGAGGTTTGATTGGTGCATTACATGCAAGGAAGTTAGTCGGTCTTGGACCAAAACTTATAATCTTCAAATTGCTAATTGCATATAAAGCCTTAGCTATTGGAACAAATTCATGAAGCATGTCGGCACATTCCTCTGCTGTTCCAACAGGATACTCAGGAATGTATGCCTTTACATTACGCAATTTAAGATTGTAGCTTGCATTGAGCATTCCACAGAATGCATCTCCTCTTCCGCCTACCAGTCCCCCATCAGCTGATGTTTCCTCAGCAGCTGCCATAAACATCTTAGGGCCGTCAAAATATTTTGCCAGCATAGTCTCAGCAATCTCTGGACCGAAATTACCAAGATAAACACACAATGCGTTACATCCGGCTTTCTTAATATCCTCCAATGCCTGCATCATATGGATTTCACTCTCAACGATACATATTGGACATTCATAGATTTCTTCCGGATTATACTTACTTGTGTATGCCTTCACAAGATTTTCTCTTCTTGTCACTGAAAGACTTTCCGGAAAACAGTCACGGCTCACAGCAACAATACCTACTTTGATTTTTGGTGTGTTAATCATTCTTTACCTCTTTCTGCATGTACATGCTATTATTGTTTTATAATTATTATCTTTTTAAATCCTTCCGTCCTTAAATCCATCTTCTATACTGACAGATTATCTCCCTTCAGTCCATTAAATGCTCCCGGTATATTGGCATCCTTATGGGCTATAAGCCATTTGTTAGTAGCGGCAAGAAGCTTATCCTCACCATCAGTCCCTACTGGCATCTTAAGGTCATAATTAGTTCCCTGTGGCAGCACCACAACACACTTAAAGCCATTGCCATCCACGCCACATGGAGCATAATGAAGGGTTGTAGCATACATCTCCACCGCCGTTCCTTCTTCAACTAAAAATGCTTCAATATTGTCTGTATGGTATGTAAAATCATCCTCTATATCCTGCTGTTTTCCAAGAAGAAGTATCATATCAGTACATGCAACATTGACCTCACTGCTCCTGTGATATTCTACTGCGTTAAGCTTCTGGTTATGACCATTACAGAAACCCACCTGGACAGGATACTCTCCAAAATATCTATTCTTCATATCTGCAGCAAATTCAGTTTTCATAAGAGACGCATCTTCTGGCACATACACCACATCATCCGGTACCGGTGTACTCTCCATTGCATTAATCACACTGGATAAATCAATACTTTTTATGATTCGTCCATATTTTTTAAAATTATCATCCATTACACTGTATATCTTCATTACTCATGGGGCCCTCCTTTATAAAAGATTATGGTTCATATGTGTGTCTGAACCTATAGAAATCTGCTGTTTATCTAGAAATTGTAAGCAATTCAGACTTTTATAAAACCACTTTATGAAAGTTATTATTATAGTACCACACTCTTACTTTTATTGCAATAATAATGTACTATTTCTGTGAAACGATTGATAAAAACAGATACATCTATTAGAATAATGCTAGAGAAATGAAAATTCGTATGCTATATGGGAGGCTGGTTATGCACTTCGTAAAAGTAAAAGGAATCTTATCTTCAAAAAACGGAATGAACCTGTACCGTGGCTGTTCCCATGGATGTATTTACTGTGACTCCCGGAGTAAATGCTATCATATAGACCATCCTTTTGAAGATATTGAAGTTAAGGAGAATGCCGTTGAACTGTTAGAGTATGCCCTTACACACAAAAGAAAAAAATGCATGATAGGTACCGGTTCCATGACAGACCCATATATTCCATTGGAAATGGAATTAGGAAATGTCAGAAAAGCCTTAGAATTAATATACGAACATGGTTTTGGATTTACAGTCATTACAAAATCAAACAGGATTCTAAGAGACCTGGACCTGCTTAAAAAAATAAATGATAAGACAAAATGTGTTGTGCAGATGACTTTGACTACATACGATGAGGATTTGTGCAGAAAAATTGAACCAAATGTCAGCACGACAAGAGAACGCTTTGAAGTACTAAAGAAGCTTAGAGATGCAGGAATACCAACAGTTGTATGGTTAACACCAATTCTACCTTTTATCAATGATACAGAAGATAATATCTCTGGCATTTTAGATATGTGTATTGAAGCAAAGGTTTATGGTGTTATCTGCTATGGAATGGGTCTGACACTCAGGGAAGGAAACAGAGAATATTTCTATGAACAGCTGGACCGTTTATTTCCGCATTTGAAGAAAAAATATATCCACACATATGGAAACCAGTACATTATTGACAGTCCTGATAACACACACTTAATGAAGTTTTTCCACCAGAAATGCAGTGAGAACGGAATTATACATGACAATCAAAAGATTTTCAATTACCTTAGTACTTTTGAAGAAAAAGGACATGGTAAACAGTTAAGCCTGTGGGACTGGGCATAAACTCATAATGTACATTACAATATAAAATCAATAATAATTCCGCACGCAACTCCAATTGCATAGAGGAGAGCTACTATCTTAATATTCTCCTTAATATCACGGTTTTCTTTAAACAGAACAATTAATCCTGCACCAGCACCAACAAGAAGTCCTGACATTGTTGCTCCAATAGATATTACTCCCTCAACATAAAGCTGGGTAATAACCACTGAAGCTGCACAGTTTGGAATAAGTCCAACAATTCCTGAAAGGATTGAGCCTAAAACTGGTCTGTCAAGTATTATTCCAGCAATAGAATCTTCTCCTACAAAGAACACAGCCGTATTTAACAGGAAAGAAATAACCAGAATAAAAGCAAATATTGTCAATGTGTGATTTAATGCTGACTTCACTATGCTTTTGTCACAGTGGCAATGGTCATGGTCACACATGTGTCCGATTTTGCTTGTAAAATCCTGCTCCTGTGATAACTTTCTTATACGGATTACAAAGTCAATAATAAAACCTGCCACCATACCAATCACAGCCTTAACAGCAATCATTGAAAGAATAGTGGTCATTGGAACCTTTTCTGACAAGAATACAGGAAGCATTTCATCTGATGTAGACAGATATATTGAAATAAGAGTACCAAGAGTAATAACCCTTCCAGCATACAGATTAGAACCTGCTGTAGAGAATCCGCATTGTGGAAAAGCTCCAAGTATTCCTCCCACAAGAGGTCCCAGCTTTCCTGATTTCTTAATTGTATTTTTAGTTTTGGCTGTAGTCTTATGCTCAATATATTCCATGGCAAGATAAGTCAGGAACAAAAATGGTAAGAGCTTTACACCATCAACCAGAGTATCTAATACAACGTCTAACATATCTATTTATCCTTTCCAATCAGACTTCTATAAGTTACCTTTCCCTCTAAAACATCAGCAAATTTAGGAAACCTCTTCATTAATGCCTTAACAATATAATATGCAATAATTCCATACAAACTTCCAAAAATGAGACTGGCAAGTACATCTGTTGGATAATGGACTGTAAGGTAAAGTCTTGATATTGCAATTAATGAAGCAAGAACAATGGCCCATATTCCTTCTTTTTTTCTCCACATAAAAATTGCCAGTGCAGCTGCAAATGAAGCCGAGGTATGCCCTGAAGGAAAAGAAAAATCACTTATCGAATTAAATATATTATATAAATTCTCAAACTCATTGCTTATTACCATATATTGTCCATTTTCCCAGAAACATCTTGGACGCTGCCACAGGTTTTTCATTATTCCGTTGCAGAAAATAAGTGAAAATATAAGAGCTGCTGCTATTGTAAAACCTATTTTTCTATATTTCTTAGGAAGAACAGTGAGGCACAGAAGTGCCATAAGAATCCATAAGAATCCCGCATTTCCCAAAGTTGTTATTCCATACATTATAGGATTGAGTACCGGATTATGCAATGACTCAAACCAATGTAAAATCTGAATTTCCATAAACTAAACCTCATTTCTGTTAAATAATTCCGACTGCCTTCTTAGCCAGAATATCTGCTTCTTCATTACCACTCACTCCCGAATGTCCCTTAACCTTAATAAAATTAAGAGAAATCCTGTCAGAAACGGACTGCACATAATCGTGGTACTCTATAGTGCCTTTTTTATTTCGTTTCCACTCCCCTGTAGCCCACATGCTTATCCCCATGTAGTCATAATAGATGTCAAGGCTTTTAATTCCAATCTCCAGTGCTTTTTCAATGGCTGCCATACTTCCCAGAACTTCCCCTGCAACATTCCTCATGGAAGCCATCTCAGGGTCA
>CALZFR010000007.1 GCA_945648485.1 uncultured Eubacterium sp.
GTTCGGCGGCGGCGCTGGGCATGGATGCAGTTTTACTGACGCCCAGCTTCTGTGCAAGCTGAATCTCCATCAGCCTCTCCCCTGGCTCCATCTCGCCCTTCAATATAGCCTGTCTTAATGTATTAAAAACAACATCTCTCAATGGGAGATATTCATTAACATCCATCTTCAATTCACCCTTCATATGTTACCTCCTCTGCATGAAGTCTGTTTACTGTTTTATATTCTGGCTTTTGCCCCTTTAACATATCAGTTAAATGATTCTGTTATATACACCTGACGTGCTTCACCCTTTTTCTTAAGGAAAGCCTGGCACTTAAGAATAGTCTCTTCATCAGGAAATATACCAAATACCGTAGGGCCGCTTCCACTCATCATGGCATTAATTGCGCCATTATCCATCATATCATTCTTAATGCTCTCTATTACAGGATACAGTGGAACTGTGACATTCTCAAGCACATTTCCCATAAGGCTGCAAACCCCGTTAATATCCTGCCTCTTAATGGCATCAATAAGCCCATCTATATCAGGATGCCTGTCCACACCATTCATATCAAGGCTTTCATATACAAGCTTTGTAGACACATTAATTGGTGGCTTTGCAATAAGAATCCAGCAGCGTGGAAGTGGAGGAAGGGCAGTGAGCTTCTCGCCGATTCCTTCAGCCAATGCAGTTCCCCTCATAACACAGTATGGCACATCTGCTCCTATGGAAACTCCCAGTTCCATCAGATCCTTTGTTGATAAACCAAGGTCAAACAGCCTGTTTATCCCAAACAGGGTTGATGCAGCATCAGTACTGCCACCAGCCAGACCTGCTGACACAGGTATGAACTTATTAAGGTCAATCTCAACTCCACCAGCAAAACCAAATCTATCCTTCAGAAGTTTTGCTGCCTTATATATAAGATTGTTTTCATTAACAGGAAGGAAGAATAGATTGGACTTAATTCTTATATCTTCCTCCGGAATTCTTGTTATTATCAGTCTGTCATATATGCCAATGGTCTGCATAACCATACGCACATCATGATAACCGTCTTCTCTTTTTCTAAGAACATCAAGACCCAGATTAATCTTGGCTCTTGCCTTTAATCTAATACTTTCCATTCAATGCTCCATTTTGTATACAAGCTTTTAGATATTATATAGGAGATATTGTACAAATGCAAGTACAATCAGATATTCTCCTTATACTTGCGGTATTTGTTAGGTGACATTCCCTTAACATGTCTGAAAGCATCTCCAAAATAATTGCTGTCATTAAATCCACATTCAAATGCAATATCTGTAATTGATTTATTGGTTTCCAGAAGCAGACGGCAGGCATTTTTAATTCTCACATTTACAACATATTCCTTAAATCCAAAGCCTGTTATTACCTTGAATTTTTTAGACAGATACGATCTGCTTATGTTAAACCGTTCAGCCATATCTACCAGTGTCAGCTTCTTGTCATAATTTTCATATATATATGTGGCAATTTCCTGCATAAGCTGGTTGTCAACGTCAATCTCTTTAATAACATTCTGCTCATATCTCTGGCATCTTATTATAAATAAAAACAACTCTACAAGCCCTGTTTTAACGAATGCAGGTGAAAGCATGTCCGGCCCGTCGCTTTCAAAGAGAAGCTTCGCCATAAGAGACTCCACGTAATCCCTCCTCCTTTCGGGAATGGAAATAACACCCACATCCAGGGACTGCTTAATCATCTCCTCACCAATCATCTCATCCAGCCATTTCAGATTATTTTCACGAAAAGAAATCACAAATCTTTCGCTGCTTCCTTTTTCCGGATAAGTGGAATTATGTATCTCGCCCTTAGGAATAATAACCAAATCTCCCTGGTTCAGCTTATATATATTATGATTAATGAAAAATGTACAATCTCCATTAATAAGGTAAAATATCTCATAATATGGATGTGTATGAGGGTCCTGCACTCCCTGTGAAGCATCACGCTTAACCTTGGTAACCCGGAAATCCACCGGCATATCAAAAAATCGCTCCATACTATCCTCCATTCCGCAGAAGCTTTGGCATTATAGTAATCACCAGCTCCCACTTTCTATAATAATGTAAATGTTGAAAAATGGTTAAATTTGTAAAATTCAAAAAAAATGTGTTGCAATCCTTTTGAAATTATTTTATACTTCTACCAATGACAAGACAACCAGTATACCGGTTATATGATTATTTTCTGTATTTTTCACTAATATGAGGTTTTTTTTAGTGGAAATCACTGGTTTTATGCTTTATCCTTAAGATAAATCCTTGATTAAATAATGTCAATATGCATTTGGCAATTATTTGATATTTGTTGAAAGGAGAAAGGAATGTCCAAAGTCATTACTGAAGAGAAAAGAACTCTTATATTGGAAGGCAACCTGTTTAAAGCCATTCTCATGCTGGCAGTTCCAGTTATGATTAACAGCTTTATTCAATCCATGTACAATTTGACAGATACATTCTGGCTAGGTAAGATTGGTACAGAATCACAGGCTGCAATTACATTAGTTTCTCCTGTTCAGAATATATTAATTAACTTCGGAGCAGGTATTACTACAGCAGGATCTATATTGATTTCCCAGTATCTGGGAGCTAAGGAGGATGAGCAGGCCAACGTAATGGCCAACCACATCTGCCTGTGTTCTATGGTGTTCGCAGTGTTGTGTGCATTTTTCTGCTGGGCTGCAACCCCTGGAATTGTGGGATGGCTTGGAGCAACTGGTGTAATATACAAGTATGGCATTTCTTATCTTAGAATTGTTGTTCTTGATTTGCCTTTTCTTTTCATGATTAACCTTTTCACTGCGGTAAAGCAGTCCCAGGGTGATACAGTGAAGCCCATGCTTCTTAATCTCCTTGGAGTTTCAGTTAATCTTATACTTGACCCTGTTTTCCTGATTGTATTCAAATGGGGAATTTCAGGTGCAGCATTTGCCACTCTTATAGCCAAGATTCCAAGTGCGATAGTGGCATTCATAGCATTACGAAGCAAGAAACAGCTTGTCCGCCTTAATTTTAAGGGATTTAAGTTCCAGCGTGACAAGATGATGTCTATAATAAGGGTTGGTCTTCCAACAGCTATTGGTGGAAGCACCATGCAGCTTGGCTTTCTTCTTATGACGAAGAATGTCAATGCTTACGGTACTAAAGCAACAACAGCTTATGGTATCGGCAACAAAATTAACAGCATTATTACTCTGCCTGCTAATGGCATTGGTTCTGCCCTGTCTACTATAGTTGGACAGAACTATGGCGCCAATAATCTTAAGCGTGCTGATAAAGCATACCATTATGCTTTGCGGATGGGAGCATTGTTCCTCTTCTTCTTTGGTATGATACTCTCAAGGCGCTTTATAGCAGAGCCTATGGTACGGTTCTTCACTACTGATGAAGAAGTTGTGCCACTGGCAACGGATTTCCTTTCACTTATGGCATTCTGTTGCTGGACTAATGCATTTTATAATGTTTCCCAGGGATTATTCCAGGGTTGCGGACACACGCTGATAACTATGCTTGTGGATGCCTCCAGAATATGGATATTCCGTTTTGTTACACTGTACATATGCTCAACAGTGCTTCACATGGGCGTAGAAAGTGTATGGTACTCTGTGGTAGTCAGTAATGCCACTTCCGCTGTGATTCTGTATTGTCTGTATTGGACAGGAATATGGAAAAAGCCCAGCGTGAAAATTAAATAGCCAGTTTCTCATTTTTGATAGCACCCATAATGTCTCCCCCCTATCTACATTGTGGGTGTATTTTTTTACCCTTTTTCTCTCTTCATGTAATATAGTACATATTTTAATGAAGCAGGCATGTAATAAAATTATTTGATATTTCTTTAAATAATTCTTTAAAATTTTTGTCCATATTTATATAATTAGGTATAAACATTATTAAAGTTAATGCCGATAGAATATTTGTAGAGAAACCATGGAGGGTACCTACATATATTTTCGCGGCAGACACCGCAGCAAGGAGGCATTTTATGGATTTAAACGGAGTATCTAACAGCTACGCATCTTATGCAGCCGGAAGTGTTGCATCTAAGTCAGATTCATCAGGCAAAGCATCCAAAGGAGAAACTGCAGACAAGAAAACCACTGATTATGGCAAAGCAGCAACTTATGAGCCATCAGGTTCATCAACTTCCTCAGTTAAATCTAAGGATCGTTCAGCAATTATCGCACAGATGAAAGCTGATACACAGGCAAGAATGGAACAGATGCAGTCACTGGTTACCAAGATGTTCAGCAAACAGGGAATTACAATCGGAACTGCTGATGACATGTGGAAAGCACTGGCAAGCGGAAACTTTACAGCTGATGCGCAGACAATCGCCAATGCTAAGAATGATATTGCAGAGGATGGATACTGGGGAGTAAACCAGACTTCTGACAGAATATTTGATTTTGCCAAGGCTTTATCAGGTGAAGATGAATCAAAGATGCAGGAGATGGTAAAGGCTGTTGAAAAAGGCTTCAAGGAAGCAACTAAGTCCTGGGGAAAGGATCTCCCAGATATCTCGAACCAGACCTACAAGGCTGTTATGGACAAGTTTGATAAATGGTTTGAGGACAACGGTTCTTCTGCAAGAACCGAAAGTATCTTAAAATAGGTTGTACACCAAAATTACATATAGTGTCATTGTACACAACTTTAAGAGGCTGTTGCACGTTATGTGCACAGCCTCTGTCTGATTTATATTTTATCAGTTTATAATTCTTCCATCTGTTGAAATTGTGATAATCTGCCATGGAATGAATTTGCCGCTTGCCTGTAATGCCCGTTTCACTGCATTTTCAATACCTCCGCAACAAGGCACCTCCATACGTACCACTGTAACACTTTTTATAGTATTACTCTTTATTATCTCTGTAAGTTTTTCTGCATAATCCTCTTCATCCAGTTTTGGACAGCCAATTAATGTAATACGATTATACATGAATTCATTATGGAAATTTCCATATGCATACGCAGTACAATCAGCTGCTACAAGAAGATTTGCCCCTTCAAAATATGGTGCATTGACTGGTACAAGCTTTATCTGCACAGGCCACTGCATAAGCTGCGTATTTATACTATTATTATCAATATTACGCACTTTACTGTCTCTCACAATTTCCCTTGACCGAGTTCCAGGGCATCCACAAGGCTGGTTTTCATGTATTTTTCTTCTCTTAGCT
Source organism: uncultured Eubacterium sp. (assembly GCA_945648485.1). Lineage (GTDB taxonomy): Bacteria > Bacillota > Clostridia > Lachnospirales > Lachnospiraceae > Lachnospira. The sequence continues at coordinate 5,202 of CALZFR010000007.1, forward strand.
TCCAGTACAGCTGCCTCATCATATGCCGGAGCCTCCCTCTCTTCAAAAGATATGGCATTTACAGGACAGGCAGGTAAACAATCACCTAATCCATCACAATAATTTTCGCGTGTAAGCCTTGCCTTACCATCAATCATTTCAATAGCACCCTCATGACATGCACTGGCACAAGCTCCACATCCATTACATTTTTCTTCATCTATTTTTATAATCTTTCTAATCATTGTTTTCCTCCTTTGGATATACTATCTTTGATACTACATGCGGATTATAAAACAATAATTGAAACTATTCTGTTGTTTTTGCAACAAATAAACAGAAAGGCGGTTAAAATATGAAAAAATATATTGAGATATTAAAACAGACCCAGCTGTTTGCTGGTATAAAAGACAATGAATTATCTGCCATGCTGGACTGTCTGCAGGCAACAATAAAAACTTATAAAAAGGGCGAGTACATTTTCAGAGAAGGAGATTATATCGACAAAATCACAATCCTGGTTCAAGGAAAGCTTATTATACAAAAAGATGATTTCTGGGGAAACCGAAGCATTGTCAGTGCAATCCGGATTGGAGAAATGTTTGGGGAAGCTTATGCCACACCAGACAGCGGAGCCATATTGAATGATGTCATCGCAGAGGAATGTAGCACTGTAATCTCATTTAATATCTATAAGCTTCTCACCATGTGCCCTTCTTCGTGCAGATTTCACTCCATAGTAATCCAGAACCTGTTCTTTGCCATTTCAGAGAAAAACAGAAAGCTTGTCCAGAAAATAGGCTATATGTCAAACCGCTCTACTCACGCTAAGCTTTTGTCCTATTTATCCGATGAAGCCAAAAAACAACGCTCAAATAATTTCACCATTCCCTTTAACCGTCAGCAGCTGGCAGATTTCCTCTCAGTTGACCGCAGTGCAATGTCAAAGGAATTATGTAAAATGCGCGATGAAGGATTAATCTTATTTGATAAAAACAGATTCAGACTGTTTTAATTCTGGTCACATAATATATTTCCCCAGAATCCTATAATAAGGGCAAATATCTTCATAATCTCCATTTTTCAATCTAAAACCCTTTGGTATAATCCCTAACTGAGTAAATCCCAGACGCTCATACAAATGTCTTGCATGAACATTTGTTGCAACAACGGCGTTAAACTGTAAAACGCCAAATCCATGCAACCGCCCCTGTGCCATGCAATCCAGAACCAGCTTTTCTCCTATATGCATCCCCCTGGACTCTGAACTGACAGCAAAACTGGCATTACATATATGCCCACATCTTCCAACATTATTTGGATGTAATATATATAGTCCATATATTTTGTGTATTTCACCATCCACAGCCACACCAGCATAAGTCTGTGCCTTAAAGAACTCTCTTCCACTGTCATAATCTAATAAATCTTCCTGTGGAAAAGCAGTACCTTCCTCAACAATTTCATTCCATATTCTAATCATGTCTGGTAAATCTGCTTCTGTATATTCACGAATAACAATATTCACAATATCCCTCCAGTTCCTCAGTTAAAGTAATATTGAACTTTTTCTCCATTATATCCAGTCTTTCCCTGGCAGTCAAACTTTTGGAAAATAAAAGATCCAGTAATTCAAGGGATTTATATAGCCTTTGGCTAGCTAATGCAGAAACTGCACTGACATAAGCTGGTGCACTGACTGCCTGGCCCCGAAACCACACAAAGCCATGAGGCTTCCCTGTAAACGCCAGTAGGCTGCAGTAAGGCTGTAATAGCATACTAATGGGCAAATTGGAACATTAGAAGAAATCTTAGTGCTGCGTTATGTTTGGATTACACTTCGCCACCAACGTGGCAACTGTTTGAGCCCCGGACAGGGGCGAGTTTTGACACGTTGGTGTAATAAGCGAGTGTAATTCAAATATAGCGCAACACTTAGATTCTCTTCGTCGTTCCAATTTGCCCATTAGTATGCTATTACAGCCTTACTGCAGCCTACTGGCGTTTACAGGGCAGGCCATGGTTTTATGCGGTTTCGATGCCAGGCAGGCAGTGCACCAGCCATGTCACCCCAGTTTCCTGCATCAGTCACCCGCTACCACTGGTGCTTTCAGGATAAGCAGCTTTTCCTTTGCCGGCACAACATAATCATAATCACAATGCTCCGGCAGCTTCTTATTCTCCTGCCTGATAATATCCACAGTAGTATGATTATCCCTTGCAACAGTCCACAAAGAATCCCTTCCATTTGCAATATAACACACAATCTCAGGAAAACTAAGATATTCCTCCTGGTTGAAATCCTCATACTGGCAGTCTGTGATAGCCTTCACCTTCTGCTTCTCAAAGCAGATTGCATCTATAGAAAGAGTCCCCTTAATCTCAGCCTCACCGCTTCCAGTCATTACAGCGCTTATGCTTTCCAGGGAAATCTCCAGACTGTTATGTGTTTCAGTTCCCACATTCATGGTTATTTTGTGTGAAAATGGAATTGTCTCCTGCACACTTCTGATTGGAGAGCTGTCTATAGATGTAACATACATTACATTTGCAATAAGAACACCCTCCACCATGATTCCATCATCCTCGACGTTGATGTAATCAATATGTGCATCTCCCGTGCAGTTAATAATCTGAAGCATGCTTCCATCATTAACATTAATTCTTGATGCCACCTTGCATCTTGAATTATTCCTTATAACAAGCCGTGAAAGCTCCACATCCTCTGAATTAAGGGCAACCTTTCTTGAAGGACAGTATACATCCTCCAGAATATTCTTCTCCTTGTCAAGGAATCCTCTGACATCCAGCTCCAGCACCATTTCCATATTCAGGTCCCGCATTTCCCCGTCATAATTGGCTTTCGGTTCCACATTACAGCTTACAGTGTGGTATTTGACAAAACTGATTACATCCTGGCTGGCACCACTTACATCAAGCTTCTCTTCAAATGCACTTCCACCTTCATACCACTGGACCTTCTGTCCCTCTGTATCAGGCTGGTACATAACAAATGCTGTTAAATCCCCTGTAATTACCAGCCCCTCATCCGTCATTCTGCTGTTCAGGTTTCTCACGCTTAAATCTTCCCACAGAAGTTCTCCAATATTAGGTTTACCCTGAGGAAGAGACAGGCTTTGCCTTACCCTTAGATTATCCTTTAAGTTGACACACATCTCCGTGTAAGATAATTTCTTTTCCTTGACCTGGACATTATCCTCCGGCACAGCATCTACATTACAGCCGAAAGACTTCCATTCTTCCCCGAAACAGCTCATAGTAAGGGTGACAATAGCCCTGACACTTATTTTTCTGGAATTAATTGACTTGATAGTAAGGTCCTCTATACTTGCCACACAGCTTACATTTCCCTGCTTCCCATCCTCTGACAGATTGATTGTCTCTGAAAAATTAATCCCTCCTGTCATCTTTACAGGTGTAATCTCTCCAGGCACAGAACTTTTTCCCGAATATAGCAGTGCAAAGTCCAGATTACCCTTAACATCTGCTGACGTGTCATTAACCTTTACCGAATCAATATAGACATTGCCCCAGTCCTTAACCACTGATTCAATATCCGGCTTGGAATCCGGTACGTTAAAATCATCGTCCAGAGTAATCTGAAGTTCCTTGGTATATCTTAATCCCGACTGAAAAATCTCTTCACTTTCAAGCTTCATACTTCTCTCCCTCCCGGCTAAATTACTTATACACCACTGTTTTGCTTCGTTTCTCTGTCTTAAGCACTATGTATGGCGTGGTTGTAGCAGAAGACACCTTTTCATTTTCTCTTGGTCCATACAGACTTGTTCCAACATATATGGTTTCCCCATCCAGCGTCACACCCCTGACCTTGATACTGTATCCGTCAGTATCCTTAGTGCCGTATCCCACAGTAAGATATGTATATTCATTTGTGGTAAATGTCATACGGAATTCCTTATCCTTCTTCTGGTCTATAAGCTGCTTCAGCTTTTCAGGAATATCCTTATCCTCCACCACAGTGTAGTCTATATTGCTTCCCAGCAAATCATCATTCTCCGGTCCATTTCTACAGCCTGAAAGCATTGCCATGGCAGGCATCACCAGCAAACCCAGGATTATCAGCATACATACTTTTTTTAACTTCCCCACAAAAAAACACCCCACAATAAGCTTTATAAATCTTATTGCGGGATGCGTATTTTTATTCTTAAAAATGTAAATTATGTAAGTGTCAAAAATATCTTTCTCCACTCACTGATGTAATATTCAGACTGCATATCCTTTGTTCTTTATCACTTCAATAACCTGGTCAACTAATTTTTCACAGGTTTCCATAGTGTCAGCTTCCACCATAACCCTTACAACAGGCTCTGTTCCGCTTTCCCTTACAAGAATTCTTCCGTCTTCACCCAGGCTTTCTGCAACTGCTTCAACTGCTGCCTTAACATCTGCATCATTCTGTGCCTCTGTCTTGTTAGATACCCTGATATTCTTAAGCACCTGTGGATATATATGAAGAGGAGCTGCCAGCTGTGACATAGTCTTCTTCTTGGCAAGCATAACCTCTGTCATCTTAAGGGCAGTAATAATTCCGTCACCTGTTGTTGCATATTTGCTGAAAATAATATGTCCTGACTGCTCTCCTCCGATACGGTAGCCATTCTGGGACATACATTCATACACATATTTATCTCCCACAGCTGTCTTCACATAATTAATTCCTGCAGCGTCAAATGCCTTATACAGACCGAAATTCGACATAACAGTAGTTACTACCATGTTGTCCACCAGCTTGTCTCTGTCCTTCATATAACAGCCATAGATATAGAGAATATGGTCTCCTGTAATAACATCACCATTCTCGTCAACACAGAGGCATCTGTCAGCATCACCATCAAATGCAAATCCAACATCAAGGTGTTCTCTTCTTACAAGATCCTGAAGTCCTTCTATGTGTGTTGAGCCACAATTATTATTAATATTGGTTCCGTCAGGAGATGCATTGATTACATATGTCCTTGCTCCAAGAGCATCAAATATTCCCTTTGCAATACTCCATGCACTTCCGTTAGCAGCATCAAGACCGACTCTTAAGCCCTTAAATGAATATGTGGCAAGACTCATGAGATATCCCATATACCTGTTTCTTCCTGCCGCATAATCCACAGTACAGCCAATCTTTTCCTTAGTAGCAAATGGAAGTTCCCCTGTGTCACCATCCAGATATGCCTCAATCTGGTCGATAACATCCTCACGCATCTTTTCGCCTTTATCATTAATCAGTTTTATTCCGTTATCATAATATGGATTGTGGCTGGCACTAATCATAATTCCGCAGTCAAAATCCTCTGTCCTTACGACATAGGACACACTTGGAGTTGTAGTTACATGAAGAAGATATGCATCAGCTCCCGATGCTGTAAGCCCGGCAACCAGCGAATACTCAAACATATAACTGCTTCTTCTTGTGTCTTTTCCAATTACAATTTTAGCCTTTCCGTCCTGGTGGTTCTTACCATAGAACCATCCAAGAAAACGTCCCACCTTAAATGCATGCTCCACAGTGAGGTTCACATTAGCCTCTCCTCTGAATCCATCTGTTCCAAAATATTTACCCATATCTCTCTCCATTCCGCAGACGCCTTTGCGTCGAAGCTTATCTCCAATATAAGCGTTTATCCCGCTATCTTCATATCTATAGTATGTAAGTATTACATTCCTTCCGGATTATTCTTCTGCCATCTCCATGAATCTGCACACATATCATGCAGATTCTTCTTTGCAGTCCAACCCAGTTCCCTGGCAGCTTTACCGGCATCGCAATAGTTTACCGGCACATCCCCTGCTCTCCTTGGCTTGAATTCATAAGGAATCTTAACACCTGTTGCCTCTTCAAATGTATGAATTACATCAAGTACAGATGAACCCTTTCCTGTTCCCAGATTGTATATCTTAAGTCCCGGATTTTCTTTAAGCTTCTCCACTGATTTCACATGTCCCTCAGCCAGGTCTACAACATGAATATAATCCCTGATGCATGTTCCGTCCTCAGTATCGTAGTCCGAGCCAAATACTCCAAGCTTAGGAAGTTTTCCAACTGCAACCTGTGTTATATAAGGCATGAGGTTATTGGGAATTCCATTAGGATTCTCACCTATGGTTCCACTTTCATGTGCACCAATAGGATTGAAGTATCTTAAAAGGATTACATTCCACTCATTATCTGCTGCCTGTATATCAGTAAGAATCTGTTCAAGCATGCCCTTGGTACGACCATAAGGATTAGTAATCTCCCCCTTTGGACATTCCTCTGTAATAGGCACAAATGCCGGATCTCCATAAACTGTTGCTGATGAAGAGAATATAATATTCTTCACGCCATGCTCTCTCATAGCCTTGAAAAGCACTAAAGAACCTGCAATGTTATTATCATAATATTCCAGAGGTTTGGCAACTGACTCACCCACAGCCTTAAGACCTGCAAAATGTATACAGCTTTCAATATGATTTTCAGTAAATATTCTGTCTAAAAGCTTTCTGTCAGCAATATCCCCCTCGTAGAATGTAACTTCCCTGCCTGTTATCTTCTCCACTCTTCTTAAGGATTCCCTGGATGAATTCACAAGATTATCAATTACAACCACATCGTACCCTGTATTTTGCAGTTCGACAACTGTGTGGCTTCCGATGTAACCGGCACCACCTGTAACTAAAATTGCCATATATTATACCTCCCCATATAGTGCTTTAAGATCACTTTCAAAATAATCATTCCTGATTCCGCCATTAAATGACTCATTAATAACCTGACCATATATCTTAGTGAATCTGACGGCCGTATCACCATACATATGACCTTCCCTGTCATAGAAATCATTAGTATCTCTTTCAAAGAATTCATATTTCAATCCGTTAAAATTATAATACTCCACATCCAGCTCTTCCGCCAGCCCCCTTATGTAATTATCTGCTTTCTGGAAACTTACAGACTTCTCTTTAACAGTCTGCGGGTCCTGTATAACAGTTGTAAACACAATGGAAATGTTATATTTTTTGCACAGCTTTACAATTTTCCTTATATATTCTTCCTGGTCCCTGTCCAGCTTCTCATCTTCCCAGTCAAGGCAGGAGGTTGTTGATTTTGCCTCAGTCCTTTTTCTGTATACGAATCCTCTTCCCTTGTATTCATCATTCTTATTCATATCAACCACTGACGAAGAGTATCTTCTGTACTCCTTAGAAGTTTTCTTCTTAATTGTTCTTCCAATCTTATTATAACACTGCCAGTAGTTAGTCCATTTTAAGAATGTTCCACGGTATTCTTCCCTTAACATCTTATCAGCAAAATAATCCAGCTTAAGCAGACTTTTTGGATAAGCATTGTACACTGTGTTAAACAGAATACTCTCGTCATGCTGGTTCATAAAATACTGATAATCAATATCAAGTATGACCATCTTCAGGTCTGATTTTTTCTTAGCTAATGCATACTTAAGGATATAGTAGGAGTCATACATATACTCTCCTCCCATGCACATATTCATAACCTGAAGACCTGTCTCTTCTTCCAGTGTAACTGGGTCAATTCCATAGCTTCCATGAGATGCCCCCAGCACCATACACTGGTAATCCTGCTTTTTTGCCTCATAGAACATAGTTCTGGAAAGTCCCGGCTGTATAAGCAGATAATTGCATAAAGAATTAATTACAATAACCAGCATGATAAACAGTGAAGCAAGAATTATTCGCTTATGTCTGGAAAAATAATTTACCATGATTCTCTCCTTAAACTTCCACACCTGCTAGAACTGGGCATACATGAATTCTGTAGTTGCGCCCACAAATCCAAATGGTGCAGTGACAAACACAAGTGCAATATATATCGCCCATCTTATTACCAGCGGACGCTTATCTATCCACTCCCGGATGTTAACATTCTTCTCTTTAAGTATACTAACAATAATAAGCACAATAAGAGCCACCAGTAAAACATGGTAATCTCTCATGTTAAGTCCCATCTTAAGCAGAGAACCACTGAATACATCTCTTACCCTGAAATCGACAAATATATTCCCAAGGGCTTTAAACACCTGTGAAGCTGATGTACATGCATCACACAGCCATCCTATATTCACCAGAATAAAGGTGCGGAGCATCTTAAATCCCCTCCAGTACCATGAATCAGGATTAATGTGACATTTTGCAAGTCCCTTGCCATACAGCGGCTTAAGCAGGTTGCTTACGGCTATTATTATACCATTATAGAAACCATATAGAATATATTTCCAGGAAGCACCATGCCACACACCCACTATGAAGAATATCAGCAGATTGGCAAGACAAACTGGAAGTACCCTGCCCGTCTGTTTACCGAACTTTTTCTTTGCAAATTTCGAGAATCTTGCCATTGGCTTTGATATGGAGAAGGGATAAAATACATAATCCTTCATCCATGTACCAAGACTTATATGCCATCTTCTCCAGAATTCACCTACAGACATTGAGAAATATGGCTGCCGGAAGTTCTCATCCAGCTTAATTCCGAATATTTCTGCCGTTCCTATAACAAGATCCATTCCTCCGGCAAAATCGCAGTATATATACACTGAATAAAACAGCATACCTGCAATCATATATGCACCTCTGTAGGTATCAAGATTAGTAAGCAGCGCAGTAGCTACAATTCCTGCCCTGTCAGCCAGAATAAGCTTCTTGGCAAATCCCCACAGAATCCTTTGGGCACCATGCTCCACATTGGTAATATCAAATGAATGTCCAGCAATCAGCTGCTGGTGAAGCCTGTCAAACCGTCCTATAGGCCCCTGCAGAAGCTGAGGGAAGAAAGATACGAATAATGCCAGCTTAAATATATTCTTTTCCGGTTCGTATTTTCTATAATATACATCTATAGCATAACTCATGGTCTGGAATGTGTAAAAAGACATTCCAAGAGGCATCACAAGGCTTATTCTGTTAAGGTTAAGCCCCTCTCCAAATATGTGGGATATGGCATTAATGTTTATTATGGTGAAATTAAGATATTTCATCAGAAACAGCAGGCCGAAATTACACAGAAGACAAGCCACAAGAATTCTTTTTCTTACCGTCTTGCTGTCACAGCTTCCCATCTTAACTGTAAATATGTATGTAGTTATAATTGTAAACAGGATATAACCCATATAGCGAATGCCATATGTTGCATAGAACACTATACTTGCTGCCAGCAGAACAATCCACTGGCAGTTTCTAGGTAAGACATAATATATAATAGCTGTTATTATAATCAGTAATAGGAAACCTGCTGAAATATAAGACATAACTAAGCCTCTAACATCTTTTTCTCACTCCATACCTCTACGGTATATGAATTTGATTTATTGTATCTCTTTCTTAAGTCCTTAAGCTGACTTAAATACTCCATTGTAACCTTGCCTGAAAGCTTTGATTCTCCTTCAGTTCTCTGCTGGAACTTATAAGGAATCTCAATAACCTTTGAATATGTACCCATGGCAAGAACCTCAACCATAATCTTCCATCCGATTGGCTGAAGGTCTGCATTCTCAATAACCTCTCTTCTGAACATGAACAGTCCGCTGGTTGGGTCAGAAATCTTACGAAGACATGGCAGCATAACCTGACCAATCTTTCTTGCTGTCCATGATACAAACTTTCTGTACCAGTTAAGACCGCCATCATCTCCACCTGGAATAAGTCTGCTTGGAATACAGAAATCTGCACCTGCCTCCATAGCCTTATACATGTATTTTAATACAACTGGTGGGTGCTGTAAATCAGCATCCATACATGCCATATAATCACCCTTAGCCATTCTGAATCCCTTAAGTACAGCTGTGGCAAGACCACTCTCGTTAGTTCTGTGCTCCATCCTCACTGCTGGAAAATCCTTAGCTACTTCCATGATAACATCAGGAGTATCATCCTTGCTGTCATCTATAAAAAGTATCTCATAATCAATTCCCTTCAAAGCATCATCAATCTGTGTAACAAGATTTCTGATATTCTTTCCTTCATTAAATGTAGGTACAACCACTGATAACATGTCGTTTCTCCTTTAATTGTATATGTAATATTATTATTCTATCACTTCAGCTAAACCTCTACGATTATAATACTTTATACCTGCATAAACAAGTACTTTTTACAGAACCATCAACCATATTTTACATAAACAGCAATAATCTTTTACATCAGCCAGCAGTCAGAATTATACCACAGGAAAATAAGCACTGTTTCTGCCACTATGAAGCCTACAATAATAATACGCCGCAGCCAGTTTTTAACCGTAGTTCCCCTCATTCTTACTAATAAATCATAGAAACCGATAAATATAACGAAAGAGCCAATTGTGAATCTGCATGTACTCATTACATGGGATGCCAGAGGAACCAGGAGTGATATGATTCCAAATATTCCCATGGAATAATGCTTTCTGTAAATCATGTAGCCATACATAATGAATACTCCTATACAGAACCATCCCATATATGTATACCGTGGCTCTATCTGTCCAGTGCAGGCTTTCCATAATACTCCAAGCACAGGGAAATATTTATCCTCTCTCCATGCAATCTGCACACTTAAGAATGCCCATACATCCCCGCAGAAAAATCTTAAAAATGCCATATAGGAAAATGTTCCCAGAGGACATATCAGTATTGAAAGCAGCTCCACCGGCTTCTTAACAACATGTTTTATCCAGCTTCCAATCTTTTGCCATGTAACTTTTCCCGGCTGATAGTAACGGTACATCTCAATAATCATCGGAAACACAAGAGTACATCCCACAATTCTTGTTCCACTGGCAAAGGCTGCCATTACACCAGCTGTGAAAAACTTCTTTCTCTGGCAGAAGTAGAAGAACAGGGCAATAAACATAATAAACATAGCCTCTGTATACATGGAGGCACAGTAAAATGTATATGGGGCAGCAAACATAAGGAATCCCATTAAGAATACATCCTTATTAGTCCCGTCTTTTGTAATATTTCTGATATACTTCACTGCCGCAAATGCTGCCACATATATGCACACATTTGAAACAGCCATACCTACCCAGTATGTATCAGCTTTCCAGAATGTAAGCAGCTTAACAAAAGCACATACAATCACATACATTGGGAAAAATGCCCAGTTTGCCTGAGGATCGTAATCAAGGGGATATGTATATCCATTATCCACAATAAACTGGTATCTCTTGGCATCCCATTCATTCATCAGGAAAGATATTGACCTGTCTGTCCCCATGACACCATTATATACTGCCATCATCACAAGCATGAACAGTCTTGACAGCACCAGAATGAACAGGAGCTGTACCAGTATCTGCAGATTTTCATTAGTATTGTATTTTCTGGATAAATTCTTCATAACAATCACCATTATTGTACAATATAAAGCATCCTACCACAGAATCTTCATTATAATCTGATAGATTACAGCCGGTATTGCTGCTATTACAGGAATCAGGAACATGAATACTGCTACTGCATTGATAAGCTCCACATACACAAAACCAGCACAGTATCTTAACCATACCGGAACAATATAGTTCTTTTTAAGTTTAATAAGTCCGAAAATTGCAATTATTGCAAGAACAGCAACAGATATAAGAAGTCCCTCTTTCCTTCCCTTAGGATTAAAAGTCATCTCAATTGTGTTTTCCTGTCCAGGTGTTACAGTAACCCCGGTAAACAGACCACATACACCTGTTTTCTGCTTTGAATTAACTTCTTTACCATTAACTGTTATTTTCCAGTTTTCGCTGTATATTACAGGCATTAACACCATATTATCTGTACTGCCGCACTCCACTGTCACCTTAAGTGAATTACTGTCAGCAGATGTTTCGCATTTTAAATCCTTTTTAGAATCAACAAATTTACGGAACTTGTTCATATCCATTCCGGCAAAGGTAACTTCACTTACCTTGTTATACCATGGATCATCATATTCAACCCTGATTTTAACCGACTCATCTGAAAAACAGCCAAGGTAAACCAGATTGTTATTATAATCTGTAAAATATGCTGTATTATTCACATCCCCAAGAGTTGGAACAGTGACAATCTTATCATTTACATATATGTGGATTGAACTTATAAGCCATGAGCTGTTCGCATCAGATTCCCTGTTATTAATATCCACAACATTAATGTATAGTGCTTTCTCGCCAGTCACATCTATATTATATTCTCTTGAGGTTGACGTATTATGCACAGTTCCGCCAAAACCGGTAATCAGTTCTTCCTTATCACCTGATAAAGCCGTATATAAAGCATTCTGGGTATCTATCCAGTTTCCAGACATATCTGCTTTGGTAATTCTGCTGTTAACAGAATAGGCAAATGGAAGGACATAATTAGCATCATATAATGTATATTCTCCCACTGTCTTTACAGGAGTATAGAATTCTGTATCCAGAGGATTAATATTAACTGCCTGTGTGATGTGGAACAATGTATTAGTAAATATTGTTCCCCCTGAATCAAGAAGCCACAGGAAATATTTAGAATATCCCAGTCTCTTTGCATACCCTTGCGTCTCACTCTGTAGAGCCGCTGTGAAGCTTGAAAGAGCACCTCTTCTCAGTATTAAAGGATAATTTGCATTAAGGCTTAAATCCGGATTGATTATTCTGTCTGTAGCAGATTCTTCAATTTCAAGAGTTTCTTTTACCTGATTAGCCGCCTGGACATAATCCCCATACTGGTAATCCTCATATTCATAATACTTTGGAGGACCTACAAGGGCATAGGAAGAAACAAACAGTTCCACAGCAATAAGTATCATCACAGGAACCATATTAGTTCTTATACCAGGCTTTATTCTCCTTACATGACATCTTTCCATTACTATGAATACAACAAGATAGAATATTCCTGCTATAAACACATTATTAACAGGGAGAAGATTATATACAATAATAAACGCCAGCGCTGCTCCTGCCGCAATTACAGCCATCTTTTTATATGGTCTTACGTCTGCATATACTTCTTTAAAAATCTTCTGTGCGTATTCAGCTGCCACCATTATCAGTGTAAATGCAACTAAGAAGCCATTTCTTAATGTGTAACCGTTATATGAACCGAAGTGCCACATAAGATTTATTCCTTCAACTGCCACAGGAAGAAGGGCAGCAAGAATAAGTACAATGTTAGAATTCTTTAGTTTCTTGTCACTCCAGTATTTTTTCATGCCAATTACAATAACAGCCACTGCAAATGACAGACCATATATCATCATCCATCTCTGGAATGCAGCCATTGAGCCGTCTGTTACAATAGCACTTTTAATCCAGCCCATGTACTGTCCGATTATATTACCACCAGAACCGCCCCTCTGTGAGCTGCTAAGCTGTATCATAACCGGAACCAGCACAAATGCCGACAGACCAACACCTGCAACTGTACCTGTTCCCAGATTCCAGGCATGATCCTTCCATGTCTTTTTCTCACATCTCATAAGAATGTATACAGCACTTACAACAAGAATGTACACTAAAGACATGGCACTGAGGTAATAGTTAATAATAAACATCAGTCCCAGCATGAATATGTACATTCCCCTTTTGCCTGTATCAAGCATTCTGAAGAACGCCAGCATTAGAAGAGGAAACAGTGCCACTATATCCATCCATGGCGTAAAGCACGAACCATAGAGAAGTGTATAGCTGCAGAAAGCATACATTAATGAAAATGTAAGCTTTAACCAGTAACTTAATGACTTATTTCTGTAATTAACCACGGCATACATAGAAACAGCCATGACCATCATCTTTACAATGGTAAGAATAGAAATACTCTCTAATATAAGGTTTCTTGGAACAAGATATAGAAGAAGATTAAAAGGACTAAGCATGGAGAATGCCGATATACTCATGGACACATTGGTGCCAAACCCGGTATACCAGTCAAACCAGATTGAAGCCTTTCCATGCATCCAGTCCCACAGATGGGCATACAGAGGAGCAACCTGCTGCATATTATCAAAATAATCAATTCTGTTGGTGCCAAATGGCCATATTCCTTTACATATAAGAATTACCAGCATTACAACCATGGTAATAAGCCCTGGTATAAGATACGGCATTACTTTTTTGGTACGTTTCTCTTTAAGCACAGTATTAGTTTGTCTTTTCATATATTCCTCCGGGACATTTATTTATCAAGAATTACGCTGTACAAAGTATATGTACTTCCATTATTGTCCAATCTGATTGTAAGAAGCTGATTTTCCTTGGTATTTCCCACCTGAAATGAATGGATTCCTTCAGAGTTTATCGTTCCAATCAGTTTATCATCAGCATAAACCGAAACACCATCGCCCTGAAACTCCTTTATTTCCACTGTGAATACTGCCATATCCGCAGATTCAGAGGGAAGATAATATATATATGATTTATCTTCGTCCGGCATAACCCCGTCAGCATTTGCCTTGGCAAAGCCCTGTCCTTTTCTTGCACATATTACTTCTAATGTGTTTGATACGGCTATGTCTGCTAAGGTTTTTTCATTTCTCTCAATACATATTTCCTTAGTTCCATATGTATACTTAAGATTTCCATAACCTGGCCAGTCTGACAATTCATGAGTCAGGTAATACATCCTGTATTCAATACCCACATTGGGATTAAATCCCCACCAGAGCACAAGGCAGTAAAAAACAACCAATGCAGCACAGATGGCGTATACCGCCACCCTGCCGCATTTATTTAATCTGTCTGATTTATTATTCTTCATAACATCACCATTTCTTAAGCGTTATATACAAAATGCTTAAACATGTGTCACTATACATGTAGCCTTTCCACTGACGATTACATTTCTCTTGGCAGCACTGATAAAGAAGCTGTCTCCTGCCTTAAATGGCATCTCATCAGCATAATCATCGGCATGAATCGTTCCCTCACCTTCAATTATTACAACTGATATAAATGATGACTCATCCATCTTTATCCTGGCTTCATCCTTTATCTCATACTTCAGGCACTCAAAATATTTACACTGTACAAGACGCTCCAGCTGGTAGCTGTCATTTTCCTCAAGAATGACTTCGCAGGTCTTGTCCTTTTCATATGCATTGGTATCAACAACATCCAGAGCCTTCTCCACATGAAGCTCACGTGGGTTGCCATACTTGTCCCTTCTGTCATAATCATACATTCTGTATGTGCTGTTTGAGTTCTGCTGTATTTCACAGATGATAATACCTGCACCGATAGCATGTATTGTGCCTGCCTTAACCATAACAACATCACCCTTGTGGACATTTACCTTGTTGAGAACCTCAGTAATTGTATTGTTGGCAATTCTTTCCTCTATTTCTTCCTTTGTCACGGTTCTGGAAAGACCACAATACAGGTATGCCCCAGGCTCGCAGTCCACCACATACCACATCTCATTCTTTCCATACTCATTCTCATTCTCCAGAGCATACTCATCATCCGGATGAATCTGTATTGAAAGAGCCTGCTTCGCATCAATGAATTTAATCAGAATAGGGAATCTGTCCTGAGCCTGGCACTTCCATCCCAGGGATTCCTTGCCGATAATAGAAAGGTATTCATTGAAAAGCATTCCTCTGTATCTGCCTGTGGCAATTCTGCTCTGTCCGTCAGGATGGGCAGAAAGCTCCCAGCTTTCTGCAATTATGTCATAGTCACATTTCTTGCCAAACTTGGTTCTTAGCTTGGTTCCACCCCACAGATTATCCTTAAATGCCGGGTCCAGCTTGACAATTGGATTAGTTGTGTCTATTACATAGTTAAATTCTGAATCTTCGTCATTATATATTTTAACAGTATCACTCTCTGATATTTTCTCACCAATAGATACTTCAATGATTACCACATTCTGGTCTGTCTTGTTGGCAATCTTATGCTTGGTTCCCACAGGAAGGAACACACTCTCAAACTTATGGTAATCTCTTGTTTCCTGATTTAAGGTAATTGTAGCAGTTCCCTCAACAACTGCCCAATGCTCACTTCTCATCTCATGCTGATGAAGATTCATGCTCATTCCTGGAAATACTGTAATCTTCTTAACAGAGTATTTTTCAGAATATGTGAGAAGCTCATGAATACCCCATTCTCTGTAGGACAATCTGTTGAAGTCAAAATACTCCTCATACTTGTCCACATTATCCTTCATAATCTGCTTAATGTCCTCAGAATGGCTCTTTGATGACACATAAACTGCATCCTCTGTATTTACCACCACAATATTTGAAAGGTCATTGGCAATTACCAGATGTCTTTCAGCATTATTAATTACAGTGACATTATCACAGTTATTCTTAATTACCAGCTCAGAATGAGTTATTGTATTAAGCTCATCCACATCATCTACTGTACCGATATCTTTCCACTCAAATTCAGCTTTTACCACCTTAAGCTTATCAATACAGTGGAATACTACCTCTTCCATGCTTCCTGTAGGGATGTCTCTCATAACAGCTTCTGAGAAACGGATTGACCTTCTTATGGCTGGAACCTTTCTCTTTGCAGCCCTGCAGGTGTTGAACAGTTTTGAGTCGAATTTCCTTGCCCTGTTAAGGAAATCACCAACCCTGAATATATACATTCCGCTGTTTAGAAGTCCCTCTGCTCCCTCTGCAATCTCTGGAATTATCTCTAAAGATTTTTTCTTGGCAAAGCCTACAATATCTTCACCTTCACTGATAATACAGTCATAGGATTCTCTTATGTTATATGAAGGCCTGATTCCCAGCGCAACAATATTACCTTCCTTTGCCAGCTCTTTACTGCGAAGAACCGCCTCCTTATAACCTGTTCCATCAATAATATGATCAGCAGTTACAACGAAAACCAGTTCTGACTGGTTGCAGAAAAAAGCTGCCAGCATAATGGCTGCTGCTGTACCCTTAGGTGTATTCTCCAAGATAAGTCTGTACCTAAGGCTCTGAAATACCTTCATCTGACCATTTACAATATTCCTGTAACTTTCCTTGGTCACAATGATAAATTCATCACAAAAAGGCATGTTACGGACTATTGTCTCCTGTAACATAGAACGCCCCTCTTTAATGTTCATAAACTGCTTAGGGTAGTTTTTTCTGGATAAAGGCCAAAGGCTGTCTCCACTACCTCCCGCTAAAATAATACATTTCATGAATAAATATCCTCCCAAAGGACC
>CALZFR010000008.1 GCA_945648485.1 uncultured Eubacterium sp.
AATTATAACATTTTTTTAATTAGATTAATAGTAATTTGCATATATTTTTTTATTAAATTCTTTTAGTTCAAGTTCCTGACTGAATAATCCAATCTGGTCAAAATAATTTGATTGTTTATTCGAATAATCAATATTAATAATATTGAATACTCCTTTTAAACACACTGTTGTAATCATTAGTCCAGTTATGAAGCTAATTTGATTTCTATATTTTTTTGTGTCTGAAAGTGCTGTAAATATTTCTGAAATAATACCAATTATAAATATTTCTTTAACAAACTGAAGTATTGAATCAAACAAGAAATTATTCCTTTCTAAACAGAACTGTTAGTAAAACCACATATTAACGCAATTAGTATTATAAATAAGAATCCGGTTACACTTACCAGAAGAATCATCAATCCAATTATTCCTGCAACGCTTTCTATTACCTGAATAAAAGTTTTTTCAGCTAAAGGCTGTAAAAGAGCTGATGTGATTTTTAGTAAAATAAAATAGATTAAAAGCTGTAAAACCGGAGCCGCAGCAATAACAGTTACCACTACTATTCCACTGATACCAATTCCATTTTTTATTATTATTCCTGAACCATAAACAGCCTGGGACATTGCCTCTATAGAATCTCCTACTCCAGGTATGATTTTTGCTGTTTTATAAAACATTTTCTTCTTAAATGAATCTGACAGAGGTGCCATAAGTCCTTTAACACAGCTTAATCCTGTGAAAATGATTATTACAAGTCTGCATGTCCATTTCACTATTAACTCAATAAGTTCACATAGTTTGCTGAATCTGTCAGTCATTGATAGTCTGTTTGCAATATGAAGATAATAATCTGCTTTTATCATTTTAAGAAGGAAATTATTGAATACATTACCAACAATCACCTCTCCCATTAAGAAAATCTGATAATACGCAGCGTATGTAATGCTTCCTGTGATACAGAAAACGCAGGAAAGGAAAACAGGCATTATAGACTCATATACTAGCAGTGAATTCTGAATGGTGCTCTGGGTTATTCTAAGACATTCCAAAAACATTTTAGAGAGAATAAGAATCAGATTTATAATAATAATTAATCTTGCTGTGCCTTCCATATTCACATTACCTGATATTGAAATTACTTTGAAAATCCCAGATAATAATGCCAGCATCAGTATATTAATTAATATGGATTTATAATTATATAATTTGTTTATCTGATTAATGAAAATATTTTTAATGAAATCATTAATGGAAAATTCTCCGTTTATAATTTTTATTACAATGTCTTTAAATGACAATTCTCTTAATCCAGCTTGTTTAAGACTATTATCAATTTCATTAAAATCAATCCCATCAGTTATTTCCTCTCCAAATGCCTCAATTACTGTAAGGTTCAATAACTCAAGGATTACGGGAACAGAAAGTGCTGCAATTGTAATTTTGCCAAATATTTCTATCTGGTCAGCTATAGATGTGTATCCACTGTCACGGCACAAATCAGATGTAAAAGAGGTAATGTATGTAATTAATACTATTTTAATCAGAAGCGATAAATACTCATTACTGTTTTTCAAATAAACTGTAAATCTGTTAATGCTTTCCAATAATGAATACAGCTTAACCAAGACAATCATCATAATAAGGGCTGATATAAAAACAGCTGCATATACATGAAAAGATGAACCAGTATTTTTTAGGAATCCACAGATTAATACCGCAATGCTTGCGAGCATCATAATTTTAATATAATCCAAACTGCCACCTACATATCAAATAACTTTTTCATATAATCAAACAGATTTATGATGTATGGAATAATCCATGACAATACAAGAAGTAAACCTGCAAGACTTGTTAAAAATGCCTGTTCTTCCCTGCCACTATGTTTTAAAACCTGGGATAGAATTGATACCAGTATTCCTACGGCAGCAATTTTAAATATAATTCCTATTTCCATATATATCCTCAACTAAAAGCATTTTTCATTTAAATTAGAATTATTATAATCATTAGTCCACCGCATAGACATAATGTTCTATACATACGGCATTTTACAGCTGATACTTTTGAATACTCTTCAATTTTTCTACGTATTCTTAATACAAGCTCATCTATGTAATTAATCTGCATTATTGCATCCAGATGAACTGGCAATAAGCCGAATTCTTTAATTAATTCACAATCTTTCTCCTGTAAAATATTTCTTAGGTATTTATCAATATTTTTATTAAATACTGTTGAAAAATTATCATTTTCTTTATCGTCCAAATCATCACATAATGCTTTAAACAGATTAATTATCAAATCATTTTCCGAATGCTCATATATGTTTTTAAATGCAGCTGGAAGACTTGAGAAACCTAATCTTATATCACCGGAAATCTGGCTGAATACATTTACTAACTCATTAAGAACAGATATTTTTGCAGCTTCGCTGTTACAAAGAACGACTGAAAATAATATGGATGAAATTATAACCATTCCACCACCTGCTGCTTTAATATACACAATCACTTTTTTCCTCCAGGTCAATCATGTCTGCCACAGTTCCAGCTCCGTTTTTATTAGAAAGAACTATTATTTTATTAAAACCATTATTATTTATGATTTGCGTTAAATCACTTCTTAAGTAACAGTCCTTTAAAGAGTAACCATGTACTGTAGCAATAACTCTTACGCCAAGATATACGGCTTTCTTAACTGCTTCTACATCATCATCTCCGCCTATTTCATCCATAACAATCAGATCAGGAGACATAGATCGTAAAGCAGCAAAAACACCTTCCTTTTTATTGCCCATGTTGCATACATCCGTTCTTGGTCCAATATCATTCTGGGGAATTCCATCTACACATGCTGCAATTTCTCCTCTTTCATCTATTATAGTTACTTTCAATGGTGAACATCGTAGCCCATAGGAATAGTTTCTCACAATATCTCTAAGCATTGTTGTTTTTCCACATCCCGGTGGAGATATTATTAAAACGTTAGATTGAGTATTAATAAAATCCATAACTAGATTTGCGCACCCGATATGTTCATGGGATACTCTTAAGTTTAAATAAGAAATATTCTTTTGACCTGTCATTATGCCATTATTTACTACAGCCTGCCCCAGTACACCAAGTCTATGTCCACCTCTTAATGAGATAAAACCCTGTCTTATTGTGTCCTGAAACGCATACATTGAATATCTCGTAGCAGAATTAAGAATGCTGTTAATAATTTCTCTTGTAACGTACACGTTATCAATCATGATTTCTCTTCTGTCATTAAATAATATAAATGGATTCTGATTAATTCTCAGTCTGATTTCTGAAATGCTCATATAGCCTGATTTTGTCTGGTTGAGTATGTTTACTAAAGCTTTTTTAATGCTTTCAGGAAATATGTAAAGAATGTCATTATAGTTATTCATTTGCTTTTCCTTGCTTGTTTTTTTCAATATATGAACAAGCATATTCCTTTATGCAAAAAAGCTTATTCATTCTGTATTTCTTTTTTATATCATTAAGCTTGATAAAACTCATAAAATAACATTCTTCGCAGTATAATTGTTGTAAGTATTTAATGAATCCAAATTGGTTTTAATATTAATCACTATATTAAAATCAATTAAATATTAAGATCATATATGAAATTAAAAATTATAAATCGTATATTATGTATATCATTAATATTTATTTTTACTTTTACTACTTTTTATTCTTATTCTAAAGTGTATGGCAAGACATATTATGTGAATAATGCTGCATTTAACGATAATTTAATATTCTCCGCTTCAAGCTCTCCAGATTTATGTTTATATGCTCGTTATGCTGCTGTTATTGACGGTGGTAATAATCGTCTGTTATTCGGAAAAAATGAGGATACAAAAGTTCCAATGGCTTCTACAACTAAAATTATGACATGCATTATTGCTCTTGAAAATGCTCCTGAAAATCTGTGTTGTACTACTTCTTCCCTTGCATCTTCCATGCCTGAGGTGAAGCTTTTCGCAAAAGAGGGTGAAAAGTTTAGCCTTATTGATATGCTATACTCACTTATGCTTAAATCTCATAATGATACTGCTGTCATCATTGCAGAAAATGTAGCAAAATATATTCTCACTGAGAAGAATAAGATTAACACATCCGATTATTCATCCAGTGATTTTGTAAAATATTTTGTTGAACTTATGAATAATAAAGCAAAAGACTTAGGTTGCACATCTACATACTTTATTACTCCTAATGGTCTTGATGCAAAAGATGATAATGGTATACACAGTACAACTGCATATGATTTGTGTAAAATAATGTCATATTGTATTAATAATGACAGATTCTTAAGAATAACCCAGACTATTGAATATTCATTTAATTCTGATAAATCATCTTATACCGTCACTAATGCTAATACATTTATAAATATGTATCCTAATATAATATCTGGAAAAACAGGTTTTACATGTGATGCAGGATATTGCTATGTCTGTGCATATAAAGATGATGACAGAACATTTATATGTGCTGTACTTGCCAGTGGCTGGCCTAATAACAAAACATACAAATGGAAAGACACAAAAAAACTCCTTGACTATGCAAGAAACAACTATAAGAAGACTCTTGTATTAAGCAAAGATGAGAATCCTGACCCATATATATATTCATATGGATATGAAGAAAAATATGTACAACCAAGATTAAATTTAAATGAGAATATATATTATGAATTATGTGAAAATGATAAGGTAAATATTCTTTACACAATATATCCAGTTTTATCTGAAATTTACCCAGGTGATGTAATAGGTCAGGTAAATATATTTATAAATGATTATCTGTATGAGTCTGTCCAGCTTCTTTCTGACACATATATTGGAACTCCTGGGTACATATACTATATAAAATACTGTTTATCAAGAATATTTAGTTGAAATAAAACAAAACAGATATCTTTTTTTATCGACAAATAAATAAGAATGTATTATAATTTGGCATAAGTGGATTAATAACAGTGTTATTTTATGAAAGGGAACGAAAATGAACAAGATATATAAAGCATATCCAGGCGGAAAGCATAAAGTTCTTACATTAAGCTATGATGATGGTAAAATCCAGGATAGACGGCTTGTTTCTATTTTTAATAAATATGGTATACGTGGTACATTTAATCTTAATTCTGGACTTACATCAATGGATATAAGAATTAATCCGGAAGAATGGAAAGAATTGTATGCAGGTCATGAAGTAGCTGTTCATACTTGTACACATCCTACCCTCGCCAGAACACCAAAGAACGAAATTTTATATGAGTATATTGAAGACAGGAAATATCTTGAAAATATAATGGGGTATCCAGTAAGAGGCCTTGCATATCCTAATGGTTCCTGTGATGACACATGTATAGAAATTGCGAAAGCTGCGGGACTTGAATACGGAAGAATTGCCGCAGATAAATATGCCTCTGTTAAAGCAGCAATGGAATACTCTAAAGATGCACAGGGTCCTATCCTTCTTGGAGATGCCACTGGATTTGAAATTCCTGATAATTACATGAAGTGGCTTCCTACATGTCATCATAATCATGATTTATTAGGATTTGGTAAAAGATTTCTTGAACTGCATAAGTCACAGTATCTATATATGATGTATGTCTGGGGTCATTCATTTGAATTTGATAAGAATGATAACTGGAATCTTATTGAAGAATTCTGTGAAATGATGGGTGGACAAGATGATATATGGTATGCCACTAATATAGAAATTGTTGATTATGATAAAGCCTTTAGTGCTCTTCAATTTGCAGCTGATAACAGCTTTGTATACAACCCATCAGCCCAGTCAGTATGGCTAAGGGTAAATGATGAGAACTACGTTGAAGTGAAAGGTGGAAAAATACATCATTTTTAATATAGTTTTTATAATATAAGGAGCTGAAGCACTTATTATGTGTTCCAGCTCCTTAATTATTTACTACTTCAAATTATCAAAGTAATCTTCTACATCAATTAAGATGGCTGCTTACCAATGTAAGCTAAAATACCACCATCAACATAGAGGATATGTCCATTAACAGCATCAGCAGCCTCTGAAGCTAAGAATACTGCTGGACCAGCTAATTCTTCTGGCTTTAACCATCTCTCTGCAGGTGTCTTGGCAATGATGAATGAATCAAATGGATGTCTAGAACCATCAGGCTGTCTCTCTCTTAATGGAGCTGTCTGTGGAGTCTCGATATAACCAGGTCCAATACCGTTACACTGAATATTATACTTACCATACTCAGAACAGATATTTCTTGTTAACATCTTTAAACCACCCTTAGCTGCTGCATATGCAGAAACTGTTTCACGGCCTAATTCTGACATCATTGAGCAGATGTTGATGATCTTTCCATGACCTCTTTCGATCATTGAAGGAATAACTGCCTTAGATACAATAAATGGTGCATTAAGGTCAACATCTATAACCTGTCTGAACTCTGCAGCTGTCATATCGCACATTGGAATTCTCTTGATAATACCTGCATTATTAACAAGAATATCAATAGGGCCAACTTCCTTTGTAATCTTCTCAACAGTAGCATTAACCTGCTCTTCATTAGTTACGTCACAAACATAACCATGAGCTGTAATGCCTGCTTCTTTATATGCCTGAATACCCTTATCTACTAATTCCTGCTTAATATCGTTAAACACGACTGTAGCTCCTGCCTGAGCCATACCAGATGCAATTGCAAAACCAATACCATATGATGCACCAGTAACTAAAGCTATCTTACCTTCAAGTGAAAAATTTACTGACATTTGAATTCTCCTTTTCATAAATAAATTATAATAAAACCCTGAGGTTTATTATCATGTAAATAATTATTATACAGACTAACGAAGATCCTTCATATCAACGTGATCCATATCATCGAAATCCTGATTTTCTCCAACCATACCCCAGATAAATGTATATGCATGTGTTGCAGATGCAGAATGAATTGACCAGCTTGGTGAAATAACAGCCTCTTCATTCCTCATAACAATATGACGTGTTTCTGTTGGCTCACCCATATAATGGAATACAACAGCATCATCAGGTACTTCAAAATAAAGGTATACTTCCATTCTTCTGTCATGTGTATGACATGGCATTGTATTCCATACACTTCCTGGCTCTAAGCATGTCATACCCATCTCAAGCTGACATGATTCAACCTGTCCTGGAAGAATATACTTATTAATTGTTCTGTGATTAGCACTTTCAAGACATCCCAGCTCTTTCTTATTCTCAGGTAAGATATCCTTGTCTGGATCAATAAATACTGTAGGATAAGTCTTATGTGCAGGTGCACTATTGAAATAAAACTTTGCAGGGTTAGAAGAATCGTCACTTGCAAACTTAATCTCCTTTGCACCCATACCTATGTACATGCCATCTTTGTATTTAAACTTATAATCCTTGCCGTCAACTGTTACTGTACCGCTTCCACCGATATTAATAATACCCATCTCTCGTCTTTCAAGGAAATACTGGGCTCTAAGTTCAGCTCCAGCCTCAAGTGTAAGGGTGTTCTTAGCTGGTGTTGCAGCTCCAACAATAATTCTGTCAATCTGGCTGTAAACAGTTTTAATTTCATCAGCTACAAATAAATCCTGAATTAAGAAATCATGTCTTAATCTGTCTGTATCATATGTCTTAACATCAACTGGATTAGCTCCTGGTCTAACTTCCATTTCACTATTCTCCTTTTCATTCATAGTTCTTGTATTGTACCACATTTTAACAGATAATACAACAACCATTAAAACACTTGACTATTTTTAACAAAAGTTAAAATAATATCAACATTAATTCAAATATTATGAGATAATTCCCTTAATAAGTTCTGGTTCTTTAATAATGTCTTCTGAAAATTCAAATGAACTTTTTATCAAATCAAGAGCTGTATCAAGATTATCAGTATTATTTATATATACTGTAGCAAGTGATTCTCCTTCTTTAACCTGCTCTCCAACCTTTTTCTTTATAATAACTCCTACAGAA
Organism: uncultured Eubacterium sp.; assembly: GCA_945648485.1. GTDB lineage: Bacteria > Bacillota > Clostridia > Lachnospirales > Lachnospiraceae > Lachnospira. The sequence goes on from CALZFR010000008.1 coordinate 8,004, forward strand.
TGATCAATGCTGTCACCTTTCTTCTGCCTTCCGCCTCCAAGCATCATTACAGCATTTCCAATATTTTCAGTCTGTATGCCGGCAATGTACCCTGATTGAAATGATTTTATATCCAAAACCTGGTTAACTTTTATTAAATCATGGCAATTATCAACATCGGAAGGATTTCCACCCTGAGATTCAATAAATTCTTTAAATTTCCTGTAAGCAGAGCCATCCTCTATTGTTTTTTTAAGGATTTGCTTTGCCTGCTCTAAAGATATATTCTGGTCTGAGGCAGCTACCATTAAGCTTCCAAGCTCTATACACAGGTTATATAAATCCCGTGGGCCGTTACCTTTTAATGTATCTATTGCCTCAATTACTTCAAGACTGTTACCTATGGCATAGCCAAGAGGCTCATTCATCTCAGAAATCACAGCATACGTTTTCTTTCCAGCACCATTTCCTATATCAACAAGCGTTTTGGCTAATTCTGTTGCATCTTCTATATTCTTCATAAATGCACCATTACCTGTTTTAACATCAAGAACAATAACATCAGCGCCTGCAGCAAGTTTTTTGCTCATGATGCTGCTGGCAATCAAAGATATATTGTCTACGGTTCCAGTTACATCACGCAATGCATATATTTTCTTATCCGCTGGAGTTATATTGCCAGTTTGTCCTGTAACAGCAAGACCGATATCATTAACATTTTTCACAAACTGTTCCTGGGAAAGGGTTGTTGAAAATCCAGGAAAACTCTCAAGTTTATCAATGGTTCCTCCTGTATGCCCCAGTCCTCTTCCACTCATTTTTGCAGTTTTCACTCCAACTGCTGCAACCATAGGTGCAAGTACAAGAGTAGTTTTATCTCCAACTCCACCTGTACTATGCTTGTCAGCTTTAATACCGGATATACCAGACAAATCAAGATGCTCTCCACTATCCGCCATTGCCATGGTAAGGTTAAGAGTTTCTTCATAATTCATATGCTGGAAATATATAGCCATAAGAAGGGCAGATGCCTGGTAATCAGGAATAGTACCATTAGTGAATCCATCTACAAAATAGTATATTTCTTCTTTCGTTAAGGGAAAACCATTTCTCTTTTTCATTATTATGTCATACATTCTCATGGTAAAAACCCTCCCACAAATCTGTTTATTGTATAAATTATATCATGTATTTAATAATTTTACTTCCATTTTCTTAAAAAAAGTAATATAATCCAAAGATGTATATTATTTATTAAGATTATAGATAAGGAGTTAACATGAGTTTTGAATTTGTAAGAAAACTGCCAACGCCAAAAGAAATAAAAGATGAATTTCCTGTTCCGGAACATGTCATGAACAAGAAATCCCTGCGTGATAAAGAAATTGCTGATGTTATTACCGGAAAATCAGATAAATTTATTGTGATAATAGGTCCATGCTCAGCTGATAATGAGGACGCTGTTTTAGATTATACTCTACGTTTAAAGAAGGTTCAGGAAAAAATCAAAGATAAGGTTATAATAATACCCAGAGTTTACACTAATAAACCAAGAACGACCGGTACGGGCTATAAGGGAATGCTCCACCAGCCTGACCCTGAGAAGAAGCCTGATCTTCTTGCCGGTCTTATTGCAATAAGAAAGATGCATATAAGAGTTATGGATGAGACAGAACTAACCCCAGCTGATGAAATGCTTTATCCAGAGAATTACTGGTTTCTATCAGATGTTCTTTCCTATGTAGCAGTTGGTGCCCGTTCTGTTGAGAACCAGCAGCATCGTCTTACAGCAAGCGGAATGGATGTTCCTGCTGGTATGAAAAATCCAACCAGTGGAGATTTTTCTGTTATGCTTAATTCTGTAATTGCTGCTCAGGCAAAACAATCATTTATATATAGGAACTGGGAAGTAAATACTCCGGGAAATCCTCTTGCACATACCATTTTACGTGGAGCGGTTAATAAGCATGGACAGAATATTCCGAATTATCACTATGAAGATCTTATCCGTCTTGTAAATATGTATAATGCAAAAGACATTGTTAATCCTGCATGTATAATTGATGCTAACCATAGTAATTCAGGAAAAATGTACAACGAACAAATAAGAATAACAAAAGAAATAATTCATAGCATGAAACATTCTGATGAAGTAAGAAAACTTGTTAAAGGTGTCATGATAGAAAGCTACATAGAACCAGGATGTCAGAAAATCGGAGAAGGAGTATATGGAAAATCAATTACAGACCCATGTCTTGGCTGGAATGAATCTGAAAAACTCCTTTTAGATATTGCCGACCTTGTTTAATATAATTTTCATAATATAAGGATTTATGCAGGCTTCACATAATGCTCCTGCAATGAACAGCAAAGCAGCTATTATTGTTACAATAATAATATGTTTTGCTGTTTCATTTTTCTTAATACAGAATTTGTATAATATATAGATTGCAAGACAATAGAATAAATACTGTGGCGTTATAGATGCAATATACACAAGGACTCCAATGTACTCGTTAGCAAAGCAATCCAGATAAATATAGTGAAGAGTATTTTCACTTATAAGTACCCCTCCACAGAAACCTACAACAAATAATATAACTGAAAAGAGTCCTTCTTTAATTCTTGTAAGAAGGACTATTATTATGCAAAAGAAAAATTCCAGTCTTGTTTTGAGTATATTTTTAATGAGAATCTTTGTGTCCAGGTCTGTTGTAATGAATACATTAAGATAAAAACTTCCGTCCTTTATAAAATGACTTTCAAAGATTTCTCCACAGAGATTTGACATCAGAGCTCCTGCCAGGCTGCCCAGCAGAAGAAATGAAACCATTATTATTCCAATACTATCCTCTCTACGTAATCCAGACTTTTCAGATATCCAGTTCAACTTGTACTTCCCAAATGTTATTTGTTAAATAGTATGTCTTTTATACTCCATATATGCCATAACAGCTGAAATTGTTTTGGAATCCTGTATTATACCAGAAAAAATCATATCATACAGTTCATCTAAAGAAAAAGCCTCAACATTAATATACTCTTCCGGATCAAGATGTTGACAGGTTTTAATAAGATTTGTAGCAAGATATATATCTACAATCTCATTACAAAAAGCAACAGCTGTTACAACACTGATAAAATGTGCGATATTATCTGATTTATATCCTGTTTCTTCTTCAAGTTCCCTGGCAGCAGCCTGCATTGAATCTTCTGTCTGTTCAATTCCACCTGCAGGAATCTCCAGTGTGAAGCGGTCAAGAGAATTTCTATATTGTTTTACAAGCAGAACTCTTCCATCATCCAACACTGGAATAACAGCAGCTGCACCAGGATGGTGAATATGGTCATAATAACATATTTTTCCATCAGGTGTCTTTATCGTATCACTGTAAATGTCCAGAATTGAACCTTTATAGGCAAGCTTGCGGTCTATTCTATTAATTCTATCCATATTTACCTTTTCTTGCTGCATGCATCAAAACATGCATCAGTAGCTTTAAACAATGAGTTCCTTAAACCATATTCTTCCAGAGCTGCCACGCCTTTGATAGTAGTTCCACCAGGTGAACATACATTATCTTTAAGTTTTCCAGGATGTTCACCAGTTTCTATAACCATCTTTGCAGAGCCAAGAACAGTCTGAGCAACAAGCTTATATGCATCCTTTCTTGGAATGCCATATTTGACTACACTATCTGCAAGAGCTTCTATAAACATATAAACATAAGCTGGTGAACTGCCACTGGCACAAACTACAGCATTCATAAGATTTTCCGGCACAATTACCATCTCTCCGAAAGAAGTAAAAAACTGCTCAATCTCATTTCTTTCTTCAAGAGAAAATTCTGATGCTTCATAGCTTATTCCTGTCATCCCCTGTCCAACAAGTGCTGGAGTATTAGGCATTGCCCGTACAATACGCATATCATTACCAAGCTTGAGCTTAAGGTCATCAATAGTAATACCAGGAGCCAGGGATATTATAATATTATCAGGACTTACAATATCATGAATATTCTTTAACACTACATCATACACCTGTGGTTTAACGGCAAGAATAATATATTTTGAATTATTAGCACATTCTGCGTTACTTTCTGCATATGCAACATTAGTCTCTGAATTAATATATTCTCTTCTCTGGCTGCTTGGACAGGTAAATATAATTTCATCAGAACTGAAACTATTCAATGCACCCTTCAACATGGCATAACCCATATTACCCATTCCAATAAATCCAAATTTCATCATATTTACCTCTTTTCCGCAATTAAGCTATTTTGTTTCCAGAAGCTTTTCAACAGATGCAATTTTTACACAAAGTACAAATATATCCGCTGCCTGAGCCATATCTTCTGCTGTAGGGAATGATGGAGCTATTCGAATATTACTGTCCTTTGGATCTTTATGATATGGAAATGTTGCACCAGCATTTGTTAATGTAACACCTGCTTCCTTACACTTTGCAACAATTGATTTAGCACATCCTTCCATTGCGTCAAATGATATAAAATATCCTCCTCTTGGCGCATACCAGGAACCAATACCAAGTCCGGTAAGCTCATCATCAAATACTTTTAATGTTGCCTCAAACTTAGGTCTTAACTGCTCTGCATGCTTTGCCATATGAGCCTTTAACCCATCAAGATTTTTAAAATATCTCACATGTCTTAACTGGTTGAGCTTATCGTATCCGATTGTCTGTATTGTCAGATGCTTCTTTATATCGTTAAGGTTTCCTTCCGAAGCTGCTATTGCAGCAATTCCTCCACCAGGGAAACTAACCTTGGAAGTTGAAGCAAATTCAAATACCATATCAGGATTGCCAGCCTTTTCACATTCAGAGATAATATCAAGAATTTCATCCTGCTTGTCCTCATAAAGATGATGAATAACATATGCATTATCCCAGAATATTCTGAAATCATTTGCAGCTGGCTTCAAGCCTGCAAATCTCTTTACAGTTTCATCAGAATAAGTAAAACCCTGTGGATTAGAATACTTTGGAACACACCAGATTCCCTTCACTGCCGAATCGTTATTAACATATTTTTCTACAAGATCCATATCCGGACCATTCTCTGTCATTGGAATATTAATCATTTCAACGCCAAAGCTTTCAGTAATTGCAAAATGTCTGTCATATCCAGGAACAGGACATAAGAATTTAACTTTATCAAGTCTGCACCAAGGTGTATTACCCATTAAACCATGAATAAATGCTCTTGATACCTGATCATACATAATATTAAGACTTGCATTGCCATATACAATAACGTGTTCCTTAGTTGTTCCCATCATATCAGCCATTAGCTGTTTTGCTTCTGGAAGACCATCCAGTACACCATAGTTTCTGCAATCTGTTCCATCAATGGCATTTAAATCAGACTTACTGTTAATTACATCCAGAATATCCATAGAAACATTAAGCTGTGTTGCAGAAGGCTTTCCTCTTGCCATATTAAGATTAAGTCCTTTTGATTTTGACTCTTTATACCTTTCATCCAACTCAGATTTTAATGATAATAATTCCTCTCTACTTAACTCGCTGTACTGCATGATCATTCTCCTTTTCATTTTCTTTTTTAACCGTTCTTTATAATATACAGTATATAGGCAAAACACGCAAGGTACATATTACAATTATTAAGATAATTAAATTATTTCGTAATAAAATTAAGCAAAATACACAGTTTATTTAAGTTAATTATGTTATTTAAATATTATTCCCTTGACATCATTTGTAACAAAAAAATTCCCACACAGAATCTGTCTGTGTGGGAAAAATGAACTATAGTTTATATACTTACTTGGCATAATCAACAGCTCTGGATTCGCGGATTACACTAACCTTAATCTGTCCTGGATATTCCATCTGATCTTCAATCTGTTTTGAAATATCTCTAGCCAAAAGTACCATATCTGAATCACTAACGTATTCAGGGACAACCATAACTCGAACCTCTCGACCGGCCTGAATGGCAAATGATTTTTCAACTCCTTTAAAGGAATTGGTAATATCTTCTAATTGTTTAAGTCTGTTTGTATATGTTTCCAAAGTTTCTCTTCTTGCACCTGGACGGGCAGCAGATATTGTATCGGCAGCCTGTACAAGACATGCAATAAGTGACTCAGGCTCTACATCTCCATGATGAGCCTCAACTGCATTAATAATTACAGGTGATTCCTTGTATTTTCTACAAAGATCAGCACCAATCTGTACATGTGTACCTTCCATCTCCCTGTCAATTGATTTACCAATGTCATGTAAAAGTCCTGCTCTCTTAGCAGTCTTAACATCACAGCCAACTTCTTCGGCCAAAAGACCTGAAAGCTGGGCAACCTCAATTGAATGCTTAAGCACATTCTGTCCATAACTTGTTCGGAAACGCATTCTTCCAAGCATTCTGACAAGTTCTGGATGCAATCCATGAACACCTACCTCAAGAGTGGCATTCTCGCCCTCTTCTTTGATTAAAACTTCTACTTCCTTCTGAGCTTTCTCAACCATCTCCTCAATTCTTGCAGGATGAATTCTTCCGTCAAGAATAAGCTTTTCAAGGGCAACTCGTGCAACCTCTCTTCTGATTGGATCAAATCCTGATAAAACTACTGCTTCAGGTGTATCATCAATAATAAGTTCAACACCTGTAAGAGTTTCTAAAGTACGAATATTTCGTCCTTCTCTACCGATAATTCTACCTTTCATCTCATCACTAGGAAGCTGCACTACAGAAATGGTTGACTCAGCAACATGATCAACTGAACATCTCTGAATAGCTGATACAATACATTCCTTAGCTTTCTTTTCTGCTTCCTCTTTTGCTCTGCTTTCATAAGTTTTAATCATAACAGCAGTGTCATGCTTAACTTCGTCTTCAACAGTCTTTAATAGATATTCCTTTGCCTGTTCGGAGGTAAGTCCTGAGATTTTTTCAAGCTCCTGTTGTCTCTTCTGTTCAAGTTCATCAACTTTTTGCTTTGCCTTACTAAGCTCTTCTTCTTTCTTAGTAATGCTTAAGTCGCGTTTTTCAACAGCCTCAAGCTTCTTATCAAGAGATTCTTCCTTGGATTGAACACGTCTCTCATACTTCTGTAATTCAGCCCGTCTCTCCTTGGTCTCTTTCTCAAGTTCATTCTTGCTCTTTAAAGATTCTTCTTTAACTTCCAAGAGTGCTTCCTTCTTAGATGCTTCAGCTGCTTTCAATGCATCATCTATTATTTTTCTGGCTCTTTCATTCGCATTACCAATCTTTTCGTCATTAGACTTCTTTATTGACTTGGAACAAATTATCCAGGTAATAGGTGCGACAATTACTAATGTAGCAATAATAGCGATAATAACTATCACAGGAGCACCTCCTTATTAAGTTTTCATTGTACGATATACAACACTCTAATATTATACTTAATTGTCTGTATTGTCAAGAAATTCGTTAAAAGCTTTGTTTATACAATCAATAGTATATCCCTTACGGTACAGATAAGAAAAAATCTTCTGTTTTTCCTCATATGTAATCTCTGAAGCAATCTTTCCTGACAGCTTTTTTTTAATCAGTTTTTCAATCTGAATTAGTTCGGCATTGTCATTATCACAGTAGTATTCCTCACATGCAGCTTCAATTAAACTAACATTAATTCCTTTAATCTTAAGTCTGTTCTCTATGTATTTTCTGCTTTTATTTTCTGCCTTAAATTATACGTAATTAAAAGCGTACCGTCTGTCATCTATAAACTTATTATTAATAGCATATATAATTGCAGAATCCACAGCTTCTGTGGGATAATACAATTTTAACAATTTCTGTCTTAGTTCATATTCAGTATAATCCTTATCTTTTATCAGGTTTACCCCTCTTAATGTTGCTCTTTTAGTCAGAACTTTAATTATTTCATCATATTCATTCTGAGGAATAACCTTATCAATACTAATGTCATAGGCTATAAGTTCCCCAGCGTATAAACCAAAGGCTGGTTCATAATTAATATAAACCAGCCTTCTTTTAGATGTAATGTCTTTAATATCTGTAACCAAATAATCCATCCATATCACCATAATAAGAGCAGTAAAAGCCACTAATCTTCTGCACCTTCTGAAGCTTTTGTTCTCTTTCTTGATGGCGCAGCTTCTTTAATAATCTTATTATCATCAGATGATGAAGACACCTTATCTTCTGCCTCTTCATTCTCAGATTCTTTATTAAAATAGTGTTCTCTTACTTTTGCTTCAACTTCTTCATATATATCCTTATGCTCTATAAGGAATTGTTTTGCATTCTCACGTCCCTGTCCAATCTTCTCACCATTATATGCAAACCATGCACCGCTCTTCTGAATAACATCAATATTAGTTGCAAGGTCAAGAACATCACCCTCTGATGAAATACCTTTACCAAACATAATATCAAATTCAGCTTCTTTAAAAGGAGGAGCAATCTTATTCTTTACAACCTTTACCCTTGTTCTGTTACCGATAACCTCTCCTCCAGCCTTTAAGGTTTCAATCTTCCTTACATCCATACGCACTGAAGAATAGAACTTAAGGGCACGTCCACCAGTTGTAGTCTCTGGATTACCAAACATAACACCAACCTTCTCACGAAGCTGGTTAATAAAAATAACAATACAATTATTCTTACTTACTACAGGAGTCAACTTTCTCAATGCCTGTGACATAAGTCTTGCCTGAAGTCCAACATGAGAATCTCCCATATCACCATCTATCTCTGCCTTAGGAACAAGGGCAGCTACTGAATCCACAATAATAATATCTACAGCACCTGAACGAACCATAGTCTCAGTGATTTCCAGTGCCTGTTCTCCGCTGTCTGGCTGTGATATATAAAGATTATCAATATCTACACCAATATTCTTGGCATACACCGGATCAAGGGCATGCTCTGCATCAATAAATCCAGCAATACCGCCACGTTTCTGAACCTCAGCAACCATGTGCAGAGCTACAGTAGTTTTACCACTTGATTCAGGTCCATATATCTCAACTACTCTTCCCTTAGGTACACCTCCTAATCCAAGAGCAATATCCAGACTTAAGGAACCTGTTGGAATAGTCTCAATATTCATGTTAACAGTGGAATCACCAAGTTTCATAACAGAACCCTTACCAAATTGTTTTTCAATATTAGCAAGGGCTGCATCCAAAGCTTTCATCTTTTCTTCTTTAAGCATAATTTAATCTCCTTAATAATGAACATCTGTTCGTTGCTTATATAATACGATACTTCAACTACATTGTCAATAGAAAAACGAATATTTGTTCGTTATATATGAATACCTGCACATAAATAATATCAAATATCTTTATTATTGTAAATATATTTAAAGTATATTTTTAAATATATTCCAGTATTAACTTAAGTGCTTCTTCGCATGCCTGATTTCTTATTTCTGTCCTGCTTCCAGAAAAATGAAATTCCTTCACATAAGTTTTATCATAGATAAATAATCCGATATAAACAAGTCCAACGGGCATTCCATCTTCTTTATCCGGACCGGCAACACCAGTGACAGCAATGCATGCATCTGCCCCAGCAGCCCTGGCTCCTCCTTCTGCCATCTGAGCAGCTGTTTCCCTGCTTACAGCGTGATATTTTTCCAAAGTGTCAGCTTTAACACCAAGGATACTGATTTTAGCTTCATCACAATAGGTGATGTAGCCCTGTTTAAAAACAGCTGAGGCTCCCGGAACATTCACAATTCTGGAGGCAATCATGCCTCCAGTGCAGGACTCAGCTGTAGTAATAATCATTTTTTTACTTTTTAATTCTTCAACTACTATATTTTCAGTTAATAAACTGCATTCTTTCAAGATATGCCTCCACAATAATAATTACTTATCTGCTCCATCAATAAATACTTTGTAATTCTTAAATATATAATCAACAAGTGAGATAACTGTCAGAATTAATGCAACATAAACTACAATATTATTGACAATATTCATGTATACAAAAGGCAGGTCAAGAATAAGCAGAATAATCATTATCATCTGAAATGTTGTCTTAAACTTCCCCCAGTAGCTTGCTGCAATTACAACACCATTATCGGATGCAATAAGTCTGAAACCACTAATAATAAATTCTCTTGCAATTATAACAATAACAATCCATCCTGCTATTTTACCAAGGTCAACTAAAGCAATCATAGCAGAGCAAACTAAAAGCTTGTCTGCAAGAGGATCCATAAATTTACCAAAGTTTGTGACAAGATTATATTTTCTGGCAATTTTACCATCAATCAGGTCTGTTAAACTAGCAATAATAAATATGGCAGCTGCAGTATACAGATTGCCTCTTCCCCAGAAATCAGTGTACAAAAATACAAGGAAGAAAGGAATCAGAACAACTCTGAAAATTGTTAATTTGTTAGGTAAATTCATATTATTCTCCATTCATATTAATTTGTATATTAAACAAGTCTGCCAATAAGATCATACTCTGTTGAACCTTCAATATATACCGAAACAATATCGCCAGACATAAGTGATGTTATATCAGTGTTAATGAATACATAGCCATCAACATTAGGTGCGTCTTTATAGGATCTGCCCACATATACATCATCTTCTTCAATCCTTCCCTCAATCATGCATTGTATGGTTTTGCCTATCATTTCAGAGGACTTGTCTATAGAAACTTCCTGCTGTAAAGCCATTACTGCATCCCTTCTGTCAGATTTAACATCCTCAGGAATCTGCTCCGGCATTGTCGCAGCAGGTGTATCCTCTTCTGGTGAATATGTAAATACCCCCAGTCTGTCAAACTCCATCTCATCAACAAAATCAAGCATTTCCTGATGGTCTTCCTCAGTTTCTCCAGGAAAACCAGTTATAAGAGTTGTCCTCAGGGCAATATCGGGAATTTCACTTCTTAATTTGTTAATTATATTAACTAATTCCTCCTTAGATGTCCTTCTTCCCATTCTCTTCAGTATATTATCACTTGCATGCTGTATTGGCATATCAAGATAATGACATACCTTTGGTTCAGATTTGATAGCCTCTATTAATGATTCATCAATTTCTTCAGGATAACAGTAAAGAATTCTAATCCATCTCAGTTCAGGAATCTGGGCAAGCTTATGAAGAAGCTCACCAAGGCATTTTTTACCATATATATCAGTTCCATACATGGTTGTCTCCTGGGCAACAAGAATCAATTCCTTTACACCCATATCAACAAGTTCATTTGCCTGTTTAAGAATATATTCATATGGATAGCTTCTGAAATTCCCTCTCACTTTAGGAATTATACAGTATGTGCAATGTTTGTCACACCCTTCAGCAATTTTCAGATATTCATAATATCCACCTGTTGTTATAATTCTCTTATTATCAGTTGCAACAAGCCTGTCTTCAGAATCGATTACATTGTATCCCTTTCCATCAAGGACAGAGAGAATTATTTCAGCAATCTTATCATATGATGACGTTCCTAAATAAGCATCAACTTCAGGAATCTCCTTTATAAGTTCATCCTTATACCGGTGTGCAAGGCAGCCCGATACAATAAGTGCCTTACACTTTCCGTTCTCCTTACGCCCTGCCATCTCAAGAATTGTATTGATACTTTCTTCCTTGGCATCATTTATGAAGCAGCAAGTATTAATTACAATAACATCTGCCTCACAATCATCATCTGTAAACTCAAATCCTTTATCCCTCAAAATACCAAGCATATTCTCTGTATCAACAAGATTCTTATCACACCCAAGAGATATAAACATTATCTTCATATGCAATTCACCCTATATAATATAATTATCTTAACCATGCACTTATATCAACACTTCCACTGATTCCATTTACGCTTCCAGATGAAGTAAACTGCCACATATCATATCTGCTACCATAACCAAGAGTATCATTATACCTTGCTATCCAGATATTACAGTAACCATATACACTTCCGGTATTAATCTTATTCTCAAGCCAGCTTTTACTAGCATAAAGCATTGGTGTATAACCTGCACTCCTAATAGTCTGAGAAAAAGCATTTATAACAGCTGTTCTTGTTGATACACTAATCTTATCACCTCGTCCAGCACCACCACCTGCTGACTCTACATCAATACACAAAGGAAGAGATATATTGTATTTCTTACATGCATTAACTATAAAACTGGCTTCTTCAACAGCTTCACTGGTATTAACAGCCTGAGTAACAATGTACGCACCAACCTTGATTCCTGCAGCGATAGCTCCCTGCATATTTTCCTCAAATCTGCTGTCCATAACAAGTTTTCCAGACTCGTATCCTCTGTAACCAACTCTTATAATTGCGTAGTCAATACCTGATGCTTTAACAGCATTCCAGTCAATTGAATTATTAAATCTTGAAACATCAATTACTGTTCTTGAATTAAGAACGCCGGAACCATTAAAGTAATACTGTATTCCGTCAATTTCCTTCCATCCAGTAACAGGCTTTCCATCCTGATAATAATATTGTAAACCTTCAATATTCTGCCAGCCATTATCATAAACAACCTGTGGCTTTTTTTCAACAACAGGCTCAAGATTTACAACTCTGTATGTCTTTTTTGCCTGAGTAGTTGGCTGCTGTGTAGTTGGCTGTTGTGTAGTTGGCTGTTGTGTAGTTGGCTGTTGTGTAGTAGTTGATGGTTGTGTTGTAGTTGATGGTTGTGTTGTTGAACTGCCTGCATTCTGGTTATTTGAATCAGAGGCAGATTGTGTCGGTATGCTTGTTGTAGTCTGATTTGTCGTATTCTGATTATTTGTTGTAGAACCAGTTAAAACACGCATTATACTGAAATTAAATCCACCCAGATACGCTACATTTGAATTGTCAGCCTCAACAAGAATCTGTTTTATATACTCTACATCTTTTCCGTTTACCTGTTTAACTCCATTACTCAGCACATAACCTGTCAGCTCTGAAACACTGTCACCTGATGTGACCTTAACTGATGCCGAAGGAAGTCCATTGATTTCTTCAGATGTATATTGTTTTGTTTCTCCATAGCTTACTGTGTATACAATATCGCCATCAACTTCTTTAATATTTTCTACATCAACAACTGTTGAGCCTGAATTTTCAGGTGCCTTTGTTGTGGAGGTGGCAGTTGTTGCTGCTGTCTTTGTTTCTTCAACAGGAATATCTCTGTTATTTTCTGGATCTTCCTTTATCGTCTCTGCAGATTCAGCTACAACCTTCTCAATAATATCATCTATAATTTCATATGAAATGGTTGAAACTTCCACTGGTTCAACGGGATTATAACCTGTTGAAGAAAGAAGTGCCACTGTATATGTACTTTCATCAAGATTATCAAACTTAACAACGCCGTCCATATCATTATCATTTACCTGGACAAAAGGCACAGAATCGCTTGTATCAAACTCTTCAATTTCTTCATGCTTAACAACATCATTTAAGAAATCCCTGTTTTCATCAACAGTTCCCTTTACAGCAACTGCTTTAAACAGAACGCCCTCACAAGGCTCTAATTCTTCATTAAGAATACTGACAGTTATAGCTTTATCTTCTGGAACCGCTTCAAGTGAAACAGTTTTAAAATCAATTTTCTTGTAGTCTTCAGTCAGTAACAGGAATCTTTCTGTAGTTGCCTCTGTTACTGCTGCTTCGGTTACATTAGATGATTTCTTCATCCTTATATTTGCAGCTACAACAGATGAAACACCTATAATTACAGCTGCAGCAGTCATTGATAAAGACAAAGCCCATCTTCTGGCAAAAGATACTGCATTACTTTCCTTTACCATACTATCCTCTAAAGCTTCATCAATTTCCAGAAGATTATCATCCTGGTCATCATAGACAATTTCCAGTTCCTCTAAATCTTCTTCTATATCTACGTAAGTAATAT
>CALZFR010000009.1 GCA_945648485.1 uncultured Eubacterium sp.
AGCAAGTATTCTGTTCGTATCCCTGATTGAGATGCATTTTAACCAGAGATACAAAGATTTCTCCCAGTCTATTATTGGAGGAAGACTGATAGATATTAAGAAAACCAAGGCTAGAATGTTCAGAATGCTTACAGAGATGCTTATGTCCATGGTTCGTATACAGTTTATTGTATCAACTGTTATTTTTCTTGTATGTATCATTGTATTACAGAGACTGGGATTTTCAGGAATGATTATACAGCTTTATCCTTGTCTTGCTGCAGGATATTTTATAGTGTACATAATGTATGCAGTGTTCATGTTCCTGTACTATTTTAATGACCTGGACGGAGCCTTGATGACATCACTTATTTTCTGTTTGGTTACACTGGCAGGAAGCATTGTCAGCATGAGGCTGGATGTTATATGGTACGGACTGGGACTTGTGATAGGTTCATTTCTTGCATGGACATACGGATATTTCAGGCTGAAATATATTGAGAACACTTTGCATATACATATCTTCTGTAATGGTAACATTCTTGCCAGGGTTAAGGGCAAGAGACCATCCGGAGAGGTATACCATGGAGTTGTTGTGGAGGATAGCCAGGGATACGAGAAAGCAAAGAATGTAAAGATTAAAAAGCAGAAAAGAAGATAAATCCAGAAAGTGAGGGAAGCTAGGATGCCGTTAGTATTAAGGATAATTATGGTTGTTGCAGGATGTTTATTTCTGATACTTAATTTCATTACATATGTAAAGAAAAATCTTACTGAAAAATTTACATGGATGTGGACAATTTTTTGCATTGTAATGATTCTGTCAGGTATTGTTCCAGGGTTAAACAGCTGGAGCTTCAAGTTTAATTCGTGGGGTTATATGGCATTGTGTATCATCCTGGTTCTTATAGTACAGTTTATATTTATAATAACCAAGGAGATTGCCAATCTTAAGAAAAGAAACAAGGAGCTTGCTATGCATGTTTCATTGCTTAACCAGGAAAATGAGCGTATTCTTGCAGAGCTGGAGAAACTTACAGGAAGGACAAAGGCGGAACTTTAAAGGAATTGTTCATGAAGAAAAAAATATTGTTTGTAATCAATACACTGGGAAGAGCCGGGGCAGAGAATGCCCTGATAGCACTGCTTAACAGTCTTGACCAGACAAAAGTCCAGATATATCTGTATGTGTGTCTTGACCAGGGTGAATTAATTGATGAGATTCCAGAGTATGTAACAGTGATAAATAAGAGATGCTGTAACACATCGGTGTTGTCTGGAGATGGAAAACGAAAACTGATAAAGCATCTGTTCTGTAAAATATTTAAACATGGAGCTGTTGTTAACAATATTCCATATATTGTGTCTAATGCCTTCGAATCAGTAAAGAGCGGCAGAGGACTTAATATGGAAAAGCTGTTGTGGAGTACCGTGGCAGATTCTTGTGAAAGGTTTGATATTCATTTTGACCTGGCGGTTTCCTACATCGAGGGAGCTTCTGCTTACTATGTAGACAGGTATGTTAATGCAGACAAGAAAGCTGCGTTCATACATATTGACTATACCTCTGCGGGATATACAAAAAAACTGGACAGGGACTGTTTTGCCAGGTTTGACAGGATATTTACAGTTTCAGGGGAAGTGAAGGATTCATTTTTGAAAGTGTATCCTGAATGCAGTGACAGAGTGAAGGTTTTTCACAATATAATTAATATTGAAGGAATAAAAAGAAAAGCTCTTGAAGAAAAGGGGCTCGAACCAGGGATTACTGCTTCTGAAGGAATAAAGCTCCTTACGGTATGCAGACTTACGCCACAGAAATCTCTTGAGGTTTCTGTAGGGGCAATGAAGATTCTTGTGGACAGAGGAATCAAAGCTTCCTGGTACTGTCTTGGAGATGGCCCGGAAAGAGGAAAGCTGGAAAAAGAAGTGGAACAGATGGGGCTGGAGGGTAAATTCGTATTCTTAGGAGCAAAGACCAATCCTTATCCATATTATAAGAAATCGGACATATATGTTCATGCCACCAGATTTGAGGGGAAGAGTATAGCAATACAGGAAGCACAGATATTAGGCTGCCCTGTTATTGCTTCAGACTGTTCAGGAAACAGAGAACAGGTTGTTGATGGTGTTGATGGTTATCTATGTGAATTCAGCCAGGAGGGTATTGCCTCAGCCATAATGAAAATGCTGGACAATAAACAGCACTGGGATGAATATACCTCCAGGGCCAGAGAAAAAGTACATAATGATGACATAGAACTTAATTACCTGTATGAATTATTGTAGATAAATTATTTGAGGGGAGGAGTCCATATGCAGAAGGAGGTTCTGATAATAATACCTGCATATAATGAGGAACAGAATATTGACAAGGTACTGGATAACCTGACTACACCGGAGATTTCGTCAGTGTGTGATATCCTTGTGATGAATGATGCTTCCTCTGATAATACTAACTGGAAAGCAAAGAAGAGACATGTAGCAGTGGTTACCCATGTTTTTAATCTGGGATATGGTGGTGCATTGCAGCTTGGATATAAATATGCAATAAGATACCGGTATAAATATGTTATCCAGATGGATGCAGACGGACAGCATGATGCATGTAATGTGCTGCATATATATAACACATTAAAAACCAAAGTAAATGGTTCTTATCCTGACATTGTGCTGGGTTCAAGGTATATGCCTGGAAGTGCACCATATCCAGTGCCATTTATGAAGAATATTGCCTATAAAATGTTCCGCTTTATTATCAGGGCGACCACGGGAAAGACCATTATGGACCCTACAACAGGATTGCAGGGCCTGAGCTGGAGAGCCATGGTATATTATTCTAAATTTGGTAATTTTGATGACAGATATCCTGATGCCAACATGATTACAGGTATGATTCTTAAAGGATATAATGTAGTGGAAATTCCAGGTGTTATGCATGTAAGAACTTCTGGAAAGAGCATGCATTCAGGATTAAAACCTATTGGTTATATGTTTCATATGTTTTTAAGTATTCTGGGAATACTTATCCGTCAGAACAAAGAGAAAAACGAGCCAAAAGCAGTGGAGAAAAATAATGTATAATGTTACCTGTGTGAACAAAGAAACACCTTCAAGAGGGTGGTACAGCATATTCCCATTTATATTATCCAGGACTGTGGATTATGGAGAATTAAGGTGGAGTCTTAAGGATGATGAGAATCTGGTACTTGCCCGAATCGATATTAATGAATTTAAGGAAACACCTATAAGTGAGGAAGCACTTGTTAACCTCCAGAAAATGTTTGATTTTTTCAGGCAGTATAATAAGGAGATAATTCTACGGTTTGTGTATGATACAGATGGAAATGGACTAATGAATGAGCCTCAGTCTGTCAGCATTATTAAGAACCATATGGAGCAGCTTGGACCTTTAATCAGGAAGAATGCAGGACAGATACTTACGCTTCAGGGACTATTTTTCGGAAGCTGGGGAGAGATGCACACATCAAGATATTCCAACAGAGATGACATATGTGATCTGGCTGTATGTTTATTTGAGGCTACAGGTGGAAGTGTAAACATAGCTTTAAGAAAACCCCAGCATATTAGGGAGCTTATTGACAAACTGGATATGATGCTTTACCGGAGAAAAGAGGAGCTGGTAAGACGCATTGGACTGTATGATGATGCCATGCTTTCATCAGACACAGATATGGGTACCTTCTCTATAGCAGATTCTTCGCAGAATATAGAGTTTTTTAAGGAACTGTCATGCTTTAATCTTATAGGGGGAGAGACAGTTACTGATAATCCGATAAATGACAGGATTAATGCTGTCAACGGACTGAAAGAAAGATGCGTTACATATCTTAACAGCCAGTATGATATGGCTGTTATTGAAAAATGGAAAAAACAGACAATTACCGAAAGGATTTCAGGGAGCAAAAGAACCAGGGAGGTATCAGTATATGATTATGTTACGAAATATATGGGATACCGGCTTGAACTTGAGACGGTGAAATCACAGACCTTTGGTAAAAATGTTTATATTCACATAAAAAATACAGGCTTTGCTCCATTTTATGGTCCTGTAAAGCTTATAATAAATGATGATGCAGAATCAGAAAAATCTGGACTGGTTATTAAACCAGGCCAGACAGAGATTTTTACATTCAATAAAAGCCAGATTCCAAAGAGCTTTACACTATCCTGTGTGCGAATATCAGATGGTAAGCAGATTGGTATATACAACGTACAGCAGTAGTATTATTGTAAAGCCAGGCTGCCAAGACAGTATCCGTTGCCTTCAAGTTCCATATTATTGGCAAGCTTAATGGTTTCACCAGTAGATGCATCAGTGATTTTAATATAGAATGTTAACATTCCACTTTCCGGAACAGAAGCAGGAACCGAAAGGTTTACGCTGGATGTCTGGCCGGGATACCATGTTCTTACACAGGTCTGGTCTGATACATCTACAACATCGAAAGTTGAATTCCCTTCTGAATCTGTGGATTCAACGGTTACATACACATTAAAGTTTCTGTAAGCAGGGGCAAAGCCCACATTGTCTACTGATAACTGTAATGATGCTGTGTTTTTGTAGGATTTGCAGGCAATAGATGCACTTCGCAATACATATCTGTAACCTAAATGAGTACTGATAAAATGCCTTGCTGTGGAACCATAAAAGGCATCGTTACCGGTATATATCTGCCGGCTCCATTTGTTCATAACACTTAAATCATGGTCTTTATTAAGATATGACACATGCATTGAGGCAAGGTCAACTGCAGCATTGTCAATGTCGTTGTAAGGGTTGTCAAGGACAGCTTCACCACCATTAGGAACCATCAGGCAGAGAGTATTCTGGTATTGTATCTCCTGTGCACGGTTGCCTTTTGATTTGTAATTGTCACTGGTAAACTGCATATCAGATGAACCATAAGTTCCTACATCAATTGATGAACCTAACATTCCGTCATTGTATAATCCGATTCTGAAATTACCAGAATTCCCTTTTACAGTGCTCTCCACGTCTGGAAGAGAAGCAGTTCCCAGTATTGTTCTAAGATGCTGGGGAGTTCTTACTGAAAGATATATCCTTTTGTCAATTATACTGTCAAGATAATTTGCAAGCTCAGTCATATGTTCTTCATCCATATAATGTGAGCTGTGCATTTCTGCAAAATCCCCAACAAATATACCCTGCATAATATATACAGATGATACATGACTGTTAATAATGGCTGCCACCTGTGACATGTGTGTCTTGATTGTCTCGAATTCTGAAGGCTCTGTTTCCATTGCCTTTCCGTCCCAGTCATATAAGAAACGTACTATAAGATTATGTCCCTCATTCTCCCAGAGATTAAGTGTATGGTCAAGCTGGGCAAGGGCATTTGCTGTCAAAGGACTGTTGTTGAAATTCTTAAGATTGATTTCAAGAAGAATCATTCTTGTATTGGTGCTGTTTGACAGATACTTGGATGTGGTGTTGTCAAACTGGTTAGAGGAGCCGTCTGTAAGGGAATAGCCATACATGCTGTACCATCCACAGTAGGGATTACTAAGTTCATCAGTAGATTCACTGTATTCGAAGCTGTCAGATACTGTCACAACTCCGGAATTGTATATATCAACACCTGTTACAGCAACAGGAATAAGTACTATAATGCTTAATATTGTGGCAATTATTTTTTCCATGTATATAAACCTTTCTAAGATATTTTGTTATTATAGCATTAAAATCTAATAAATGCTATAATGCTGTTATAATTATTATTTTTTCGAGGAGAACAGCCGTGAATGATAAAAGCCGTATGGAGTATTCTGCGCATAATACCACGGTAGGACTAATATCAAGAATTACTGCTATTCTTTGTGGCTATATTGTAAGAATAGTATTTACCCATGTCCTGTCAGAAACATATGTAGGAATCAATGGACTGTTTACCAATATTCTCAGTATTCTGTCTCTGTCAGAGATGGGAATTGAGTCAGCCATAGCATATGCTCTCTATAAGCCTGTTGCTGAGAATGATGAAGGCCAGCAGAGAGCAATAATACAGCTGTACAAAAAGCTTTATTGTTATGTTGCCGGATTTGTAATGGCAGCGGGTATTATGGTAATACCTTTTCTTAATATTATCATTAAGAATAAAGGGGATATAGATGACCTTACTTATATCTATATACTTTATCTCGTGAATTCTGCTGTATCATATCTTCTTATATACAAGAAAACGTTGATTGATGCACACCAGCAGAAATATGTGGGCGTGATGGTTAAGGCTGTATCATGGGTTATCCAGGATATAGTCCAGATTGTTGTGCTCCTTACCACCAGGAATTTTATTCTGTACCTGTACATATATATTATAACCACAGTTTTGTCCAATATATACATTTCAAAAAAAGCAGAGAAGATGTATCCCTTCATTAAGGAGAAGGCTGATGAACCTGTTGAGGCTGAGACAAAAAAGAGCATAATAAAGAACATTAAAGCAATGTTTATGCATCAGTTTGGAAATGTTGTGGTAAATAATACTGACAATCTTCTTATTTCTTTCTTTGTAGGTATTGTGGAAGTGGGATGCTATTCCAATTATTATCTTGTAATTGGTTCAATCAAGCAGGTACTTAATGAGGCTGTAGATGGAATATCAGCCAGTGTAGGGAATCTTGGAGTGACATCTGATACAGAGCATATTAAAAAGGTTTATAAGGCGGCACTGTTATTTAACCATTGGGTGTTTGGACTGTGCTCCGTATGTGTATTTGAACTTATAAGCCCATTTGTAGAATTAAGCTTTGGAAAACAGTTTGTATTCCATTATTCAATAGTATTTATTCTTTGCCTTAATTTTTATATTCAGGGCATTGAGAAGGCAAGCAATATATTCCATAACTCTCTGGGGCTGTTCTGGTTTGACAGGTATAAATCCATTATTGAGGCGTTACTGAATCTGGCTATTTCCATTGTGCTGGCTCCACGTCTTGGAGTTTTCGGTATTTTCCTGGGTACAACAATCAGCACAGTTTTGACAACATTGTGGGTAGAGCCTTACGTCATATATAAATATCAGTTTAAAGAAAACGTTGTAAGACATCTGCTTCTTATGGGGGTGTATATTCTGCAGACTGCGCTTGTATGGTGGGCTTCCAATAAAGCAGCCATATATATGGTTGGCTTCTTTGGGGTGACAACACAAATTGGAATAATGGCTGTGAAGCTTGTGACAGTTATTGTGGTTGCAGATGCTATATATCTGGCTGTCAACATTAAGAATAAGAGCTTCCATTATCTTCTTGACAAGTTTATAAGGCTTGTAAGAGAAAGGATTAAAGGAAAGCATGGAGAATAGATATTTGGAAAAAACGGACATTATTTTAATGCGTATTCTTGCATTTGGTTTGTCACAGGATAGAGCTGAGGTAGAGTATAGTTTTGCAGATAGTCCAGATATGGATTATGACAGGCTGATTGACAGGGCAAAACACCATAAGGTAGAGGCCATTGTTGCGGATGTGATACTGGGTAAACCGGAGATGTTTAATGACATGTCGGACAATCAGAGAAGTATACTGGAGAATTGTGTAAGCAATGCATTATTCAATGGAAGCAGATTGCTATATTATACAAGGGAATATCTTTTCTGGCTTAAGAAGGAGAATGTCAGGGCAGCAGTCTTAAAGGGCTGGTCTGTGGCTGGATATTACAGAGTACCGGAAATCCGTAAATCAGGCGATATTGATATTATTGTTAAAGAAGAGGATTACAGCAGGGCAGTTGAAGTATTCACAGAGAAAGGATTTATTCCGATAGAGGAACAGCATTCCAATCATCATCTTGAACTTAAAGGACCTGATGGGGTTGTTGTGGAGTTACATAATACTCTTGCTGAGCATTTTGACAGTGACAGGGTCAATGAATGTGTAAGAAAATATGGACAGCAGCTTGTAACTAACACAGAAGAATATGAATATAATGGGTATATAATAACGAGAGGAACTCCAGAGTACAATGCATTAAGTCTTATTGTTCATATGCTGCAGCACTATTTAAGAGCCGGGTTTGGGGTGAAATTGTTATGTGACTGGACAGTGTTTATTAATAATGGAATTGATGAAAAACAGTATTTAAGGTTTGCTGATATGGCAGCAGACCTTGGAATATATGGATTCGTGGATATGATAAACCATGTGTGCCAACAATTTCTTGGACTTAATGCCGACAAAATTCCCTTGATTTTTAATAATAGTAATATATATGATAACAGCTGGGATGAAGAAAGTCTGGAGGAATTCCTGGCGGATATTATGGAAAGTGGTGAGTTTGGCCATGAGGATAATAACAGGATGGTGGCTGTTAATGGAACAGGACTATGGGCTTATATTAAGGAGTTCCACCACCAAATGAGAATCAATAATCCTGACTCTTCACGATTTGTGATAATATGGCCATTTCTATGGTTAAAGACACTGGTTGTTTTCCTGAAAAATAACAGGAAAGTGAGAAAAACCAGTACCATGAATATTATTAAAAATGCGGGAAGAAGAGGGAAAATCATTAAAAGTATGAACCTTTTTAAAAGGTAGTTTCCTTATGTAAAAACCATCTGGAATGGAGAAAAGATTGTGGAAAATAATTTAGAGGAGCAGCTTGAAAAAAATATTATAAGAATAAAGCCTTCCGGGTACAGTATGTATCCTGTTATTATACCGGGAAGGGATTATGTCTATATTGACAAGGCCGATTTTGGCTCTTTGAAAAAAGGTGATGTTGTACTTTACCGTGACATTGGCAAGGGCTCTATATATGTTCTGCACCGTATCTGCAAAATAACAGTTGACGGAATCTACACTGTGGGGGATAATCAGAGCAAAATGGAAGGTCCATTTACAAAAGAACAGATAATTGGCAGAATGGTTGCAATGGACAGAAATGGGAAGCATATTGAGGCGGGGAATGTAATATACAGGACGGCTGCCGGAATATGGCTTGCCATGAGAGTTATAAGGAGACCAGTCAGCCTTCTTGTTCACAAGGTTAAATCTGTGTTTAGAAAACGTTGAGTATAGGGCATTATATGATTGCCAGAGGAAGAAATGGGAAGAGAAATTTATAGAAAATATCACAATGTTATTAATTACTTTGTAGGATTGGCGGCTATACTGTGCGCTATGATTGGTATGGGAATATTGTATAATCTTGCTTCAGGCAAGGGGCATACAATCGAAAAAACCATGCTTAATAATTCATGGATTGTTGAATTTGATAATAAAGTATATTCAGATGTTGTTTTGGATGAATTTTCCCTTGACAGGATGATAAATCGTGGAGAGAAGGTTGTGCTGAAAGGGTACCTTCCAGGTGAATGGAATTATCATTCCCCAACAATTATTACAGGAACAAGGAACTGTGCAATATCAGTCTATATCAATGGAAATTTAAAGTACAGTTATGGTGAAGATATTTTAGAGAGAAGAGGTCTTCTGGGAAGCGGCATTCATTTTATTCCTCTTGATAATAACGATAAGGGCGGTACCATAAGAATTGAACTTACCTCAGGTGATTTCTCGGGATTTTCTTCAATTGGAGATGTTGCTCTTACAGAGTACAGGGATTCTTTTTCGGAATTTATAGATGACAACCTGCTTTTTCTTGTTATAGGAAGTTTCTTCATTTTATTGGGCTTATTCCTTGTGTTTATTGGTGGAATATTCATTCTTATGAAGCTGGATGTACATGGCCTTTTGTATCTTGGCATTCTTGCATTGTGCGTAGGAGGGTGGACTACATCATATCACAGGCTTGCGGTAATATATGGAGGTTCAATGTCGGAATCTACCAGGATGGAATACCTGTGTCTTATGGCTGGATGCGTGGCATTGCTTATGTTTTTCCGTGATTCGGTCATGAGCATGAAGAATAATTCTGCCTTAAAAATATCATACAGAATTCTGATGTGGACAGAGATACTGTCATATTCAGTAATTCTGATTCTTGATTTAACTTCAGTAATACACATGACTTCATTCTTATTATTTATTCAGTTGTGCATGTGTGTTGAAGCGGTTTATATACTTTCTTTGATGATAGTACTTATCAGACATGGAAGGAAGGATGGAAAAATAATATTAATTGCATTCAGTATTTTTGTTTCCTGTGCAGGTATTGATGTCCTTAGCTACGCAGCCAGTATTTATTGGGGGATTAACGCCTATTCAGATGGAAGGATTGCTTCACTGGGAACTGTGATTCTGGTGGCATTTCTTATATGCCATTTTACATTAAGCATTTTTACAAAATACAAGGATGACCATGAAAAAGAAGTATTATATAAGCTGGCATATTCTGACGAACTGACAAAAGTGTATAACAGACGTTATTGTGAGAGAATAATGGATGAGCTGACTGAGAAGCAGCAGCACTATACTATCTTCAGCTTTGACCTTAACAACCTTAAGAAGATTAATGACAACATGGGACACCAGTATGGAGATGCATTGATTTCAGGTTTTGCCAATATTCTTAAGGAGACATTTACAGAAGATGCAATTGTGGGAAGAATGGGTGGAGATGAATTCATTGTTCTTCTTGACGATAAAGATATTCACAGCCATGACCACAGTAAGGAAATTAAGAAATATTATGAAATTCTTGAAAGGTATAACCGGCAGGAGGAGAACTTCCAGTTTTCTGCATCATATGGATATGCTGATATGGAGGAAATCAAGCCAGTTGACGGAGTGGTTGATTCAAGAAAAGTGTATGCCCTGGCGGATAACAGAATGTATGAGATGAAAAGCCAGAATAAGGATGCCAGACATTAAACAGCAGTTTGTATATAATTGTGAGAATAATATACGGAGAAGAGGATAATTATGAATAAAAATAAAAAGAACGGGGGAAGGGGATTACTTTCCCTTTTTCTTATTTTGGTGGTATTTGTGGCAGGAATTGTGGCTGTGGGCTTCTATATGAATGGAGGTATACAGCATAAGTCCTTCGTTGATGGAGAACTGGAAATCCATTATATTGACATCGGCCAGGGAGACTGTACCTTAGTGAAATGTGGTGACCATGCCATGCTTATAGATGCAGGTGAGAATGACAAGGGTACACAGATTCAGGATTACCTGAGCAGTCAGAATGTTAAAAAAATTGATTATATAATTGGAACCCATCCTCACAGTGACCATATAGGAGGTATGGATGTAATTATATACAAGTTTGATTGTGATGTAGTAATGATGCCAGATGTTGAAAGTGATACCAAAACTTACAGAGATGTAGTAAATGCAATGAAAGCTAAGAATTACACCAATACGGTTCCGGTGCCAGGACAGCAGTACAGTCTGGGAGATGCAACATTTACAATACTAGCACCCTCAAGACAGTATGACAATATGAATGATAATTCTATTGCACTGGTTCTTACATATGGTGACAGAAAATTCCTGTTTACGGGAGATGCGGAAGAAAATGGGGAAGAAGATATTGTAAATACAGGAATTAATATAGATTGTGATGTATACCAGGTTGGACACCATGGAAGCAGAACGGCATCGTCAGAGACGTTTCTTAATGCTGCAAGCCCGGCTTATGCAGTTATAAGTTGTGCAGAGGGCAACAGTTATGGACATCCCCATGCACAGACTCTTAATGAATTAAGATACAGGGGAATCAAGGTGTTTCGCACGGATGAACAGGGTACTATAGTATGCACAACAGATGGAGTGAATATTAAGTGGAACTGTTCGCCTTCTGAAACATGGAAAGTGGGAGAGGCAACTAAATCTTCAAAGAAATAAAGGTAAAAGATATGTAAAAGAAATGGCTTATTTAGGTATTTTACAGTTGAATAAATATGGATTATCTGGTACAATTTTACAAGATAGATTTGGACGTGAAGTTATAATACAGGGTACCAGGTACTTTATGAGACACTAATGGTTACGTAGCTTATAACATTGGTTAAAGCATATATATATTGGTACTAATTTTATGTGCGGGATTAAGGTGGCTTTTACATGGAGGAAATTAAAAAAGAAGGATCTATAAATCAGGTTCAGCTGGATGCTATATTGGAGGGAAGACCAGATTATTTAAGCTCTTACAGGGTTAATCTTACCAAGGATGAGTGTGAATATGGGACAAGTAAGGTTCCTGAAGCACTTATTGCAACAAGTGGTATATCAGCTACAGAGCTTTTTGATATTGCGGCGGAGAGAGTGCCGGATGAAGATGAAAGGCAGGTTTATGCAGAATATATAGACAGATATAGTCTGCTTAATGCTTATTCCAGTGGACAGAAATCAGTATCTCTTAATCATAATTACCACCTGTGTGGGAAGGATATGTATCTTACTACAACCATAAATATGTACAGGAATCCGTTGACAGGAGATGTGGAGGGAGTAGTGTATCTTTTTGATATGTCCCACCATTACCTTGAGAAGAAGATTCAGTCAAGGCTTATTGGAAAGCAGTTTGAGAGTATTGCTGTTATAAGGGTTAGTACGGGAAAGTTCTACCTGTTAAGCCAGTTTTTATATATTCCTGAGAGTATGTCAAGAGCGTCCCTGGATGAAGTGGACTACATTACTCATGTAAAGGATGTGTCTTCTTCTTATATTGTGGAAGAGGAGAGGGATATATTCATATACAACAGCTCAATGGAAAATCTTAAGGAGCAGCTTGAAAAGGAAGAATCCTACTATTTTACTGTTAAGACGGTTAATGAGGCAGGGGAGAGACGGTATAAGAAGTTTACATATTACTACATCGATGAGAAGAAGGACAGAATTATATCATCAATGGAGGATGTAACAGGAGTAATTGAGAGAGACTCTCTGACAGGACTCTACAACAGAAGAGGATTTGTAAGGGCAGCAGGACATATTATTGAAGAAAATAAAGATTCAGGAATACAGTATGCTGTTATGTTCTTTAATATTAAGAATTTTAAGGCAGTCAATGATTATTACGGAATTGATGGCGGAGATATGCTTTTAAGGGGATTTACAGCCAGGGTCAGGGAATCATTCCTTAAACCGGTTGTATTTGCCAGAAGTGAAGCAGATCATTTTGTCTGCCTTGTAGATTCAGAAAATATTGATTATGATAAGCTTCCATTACTGCTACGTGGCGTATTCACATGCAATAACCATTCTGTTGAGGTTCAGGGATTATGCGGAATATATATGGTTAAGGATGCTGGCGTTGGAATCAACAGGATGTGTGACAGGGCTAAACTTGCAAAGGAGCATATTACTGATATACATGTGAAACCATACGCCATATATGAGTCTTGTATGAGGGAGATGTATCTTGAGAAAGCTTTATCTGTTAACAGCATTGATTCAGCCATTGATAATAAGGAATTCAAGGTATATTACCAGCCGGTAATCGATATTCATACAGAAAAGATTGTATCTGCAGAAGCTTTGGTACGCTGGATACACCCGGAATATGGATTCATACCTCCAGACAGGTTTATACCAGGACTGGAGGAGACAGGCCTTGTGTCAAAGCTTGATATGTATGTATTCTCAGAAACCAGCAGATTTATAAAGGAGCGGTCTGACAACAATCAGTTTATTGTACCGATATCAACTAATCTGTCCTGGATGGATTTCTATGATACTAATATGCTGGATAATCTTTTAGTTAATCTGAAACAGGAAGGCGGACCTCATGGTTATGTAAGATTTGAGGTTACAGAGACTTCCTATGCAGGAATGGCAGAGAAGAACCATTCTGTGCTTAAGGCATTTAAGGATGCAGGTGCAAGTATTCTTATTGATGATTTTGGAAGCGGATATTCATCATTCAGTACAATTACAGAGTATGATTTTGACATACTTAAGCTGGATATGGGTTTTGTCAGAAAGATTGGAAAGAACAGCAAGATTGGCAGTGTAATCCACGCTATCATCGATATGGCTCACCACATGGACATGCGTGTAATTGCAGAGGGAGTGGAAACAGAAGAACAGATATCATTCTTAAGGCGTCATGGTTGTGATTATGTGCAGGGATATTATTATTCTAAGCCACTGCCTATGGAGGATTTTGCTAAGATGCTGAATGAACAGCAAAGTGCGTAGAAGCTGAATAATGTAATGTAGCCGCCCGGCAGTTGTTTGAAACTACCGGGCGTAATTAATGTGTCAGGATAGATAATTGTTTCTTATATGTTCCTCAACTTCTTTTACTTCTTTTTCAAATTCCCTTGCTGATACCAGGGTACATCCCTGACCTATTATGATTATCTGCTCCTGTCCATCAGATGTGGCTACACGGACATGGTGCTTTTTTCCATGTTCGTGGGCAAATTTTTCTATATAACGGTCAGCAGTTTCAGCCTCTTTGGTGAATACAACATGAATATTGTGGTAGTCTGACACTTCGGTATCATGACCTTTTACCCTGTAGGCATCAAATACTGCAATAAGATTATAGTTTGTCATAGCCTGGTAGTTGCAGAGAATATCAAGAAGCTTCCCCCTTGCACCATCCATGTTGACTGCTGCAAGTTCTGCCAGTTCTTTCCAGGCATATATAATGTTATAACCATCTACAAGAAGATATTTGTCTTTGTCTGAACTGATAACCTCTTTTCCCTTGTACAGGCTGTCTTTAGGATTATAATCAAATCGTTTTGAGGAAGATTTCTTATAAGGTTTTCTTGCTGACTGTCCTCTGCTGTTGGAATAGTAGGTTTCACGTAATATCTGGTCTATCTCATCAGTTCCAATAGGCTCATCTGAAACGGCTCTTCCAGATAAACGGGCTCTTTTAAGCTGTTCTTCATATGAAGCATATTCTCCTGTTGTGGCATCGGTATGGTTTTGAAGAGCGCTTGGCAGATGCATTTTTAAAAATACCTCATTCCATGGGACATTGTATCCGGAACCGCCTGAACAGAACACTGAATCAGATGGATTTCTTGTGTCAGCCTCAGGGGTGTAGCCTTTGGCAAGAAGAACCTCTTCTGTATTGTGGCATGGCATATATCCAGCCATGCGGCATGATATTTTTCCCAATCCTTTAGTGTAGGAATTAAGTTCAAGCTGGTAATTGCCAAAGGATGATACAGGAACAAGACCAGTGATTGTTGACTGGCCTGTCTGGTTGTTAGAGTCAGCAATCTGGAATCTGCCACACATTCTTTCAAAGTCTGTCATAGCTCTGCCTACACATTCTGTTGGAAGTTCAAGGGTAAACTCGTAGTATGGTTCTAACAGGACAGATTCTGCCTGCATAAGCCCCTGGCGGACAGCCCTGTAGGTTGCCTGGCGGAAGTCACCGCCCACAGTATGCTTAATATGCGCCCTGCCGGCTACAAGAGTAATTCTTACATCTGTAAGTGGGGAGCCGGTAAGTACACCCTTGTGAGTCTTTTCACACAGATGGGTAAGAACAAGCCTCTGCCAGTTTCTGGATAGTAAATCTTCTGAACAGTCCATATCATATTCCATACCGGTTCCCTGAGGAAGAGGCTCAAGGAGGAGATGAACTTCAGCATAATGCCGCAGAGGTTCAAAATGACCTACACCCTCCACAGTATTTTTGATAGTTTCTTTGTATACAATCTGGCCTGTGCCAAATGTAACGTCTACGTCAAATCTTTCCTTAATGACATGGGTAAGTATCTCAATCTGGACCATGCCCATTACCTGAATGTATATCTCTTTAGTAAGCTCGTTCCACAGAATGTGTAAAGACGGGTCTTCCTCTTCAAGCATGCGAAGCTTGGGTATAAGAAGAACCGGATCCATGCCATTTCCAGGAATCAGCCTGTAAGTAAGAACTGGCTCTAACATAGGAGTTGCAGTGTCAGTGTCGTTTCCCAGAGACTGACCGGCATAGGTGTTTTCGAGACCTGTGACAGCACATACTGAACCTGCATCAAGCTGGGTGGCAGTAGTGAATTTATCACCATTGTATATGCGAATCTGGTTTACTTTGCCCATCCCATCCAGTTCCATCCTTGCCATAAGGGTGCCGCCTGTAATCTTCATATGTGTCAGCCTGTTGCCGGCAGAGTCCCTTGTAATTTTATATATCTTTGCACCAAATTCATCATCATACACCCTGTCTCTGATAAATCTGGATAAACCGTCAATAAGCTCATCAATGCCAGTCATTTTAAGAGCTGAACCAAAATACACAGGAAATAGCTTTCTTTCTCCAATAAGCCAGGCAATGTCATCATCTTCGATGGCTCTGCCTTCAAGAAAACCGTTCAGGAGGTTTTCATCGCACAGGGCAATCTCCTCATCGTCTCTTGATGTGAAGTCAACAACTGATGATGAAAGCTTATTTTTAAGCTGTTCAAGGATTCTGTTCCTGTCAGTTCCCTGCTGGTCCATCTTATTTACAAATATGAATACAGGTACCTGGTAGCGCATAAGAAGCTGCCAGAGTGTCTGGGTATGGGACTGTACTCCGTCGGCACCGCTTATTACAAGAATTCCGTAGTCAAGAATCTGTAATGTCCTCTCCATCTCTGAGGAGAAATCCACATGCCCCGGGGTGTCCAGAAGAGTTACAGGACGTTCCCCAATACTGGTTACTGCCTGCTTGGAGAATATAGTAATTCCCCTTGCCCGTTCCTGTGAATCTGTGTCTAAAAATGTATCTTTGTTATCCACTCTTCCCAGTTTTCTTATGGCACCGGTAGAATACAGAAGACTTTCTGATAAAGTTGTTTTACCTGCATCAACATGAGCAAGCATTCCAATACAAGTGTTTTTCATATATGCGATATCCTTTAATTATAACAATATTATTATACAACGCTTGATATGATAATAAAAAATATATATCACTCTGGGAAAGTATAAAATCAAGACATTATCATGATAATTATACTTAAGGCTGGCGGTATGGACAAGTATATCTTTAGTTGAAATAAACAGATATTACATGTAAAATCACTGTGTGTGATTAATAATCGCATAACAGCATTGAAGTTTGCCAGGTGTGAAGTGATTAATATTAACCAGTGGCGGAAAATGGGGGTTACTATGGACAAAACTTATATCTGTATAGATTTAAAATCATTCTATGCCTCTGTGGAATGTGTTGAAAGGGGACTGGACCCCTTTACTACCAATCTTGTTGTGGCAGACCCGGACCGTACTGAGAAAACAATTTGTCTTGCAATAACACCAGCCATGAAGGCATTGGGAATAAAAAACAGATGCAGAGTGTTTGAGATACCCAAAGGTATTGATTATATTATGGCTGTGCCAAGAATGGGATTGTATATTGAATATTCTGCTGATATATACAGCATTTATCTGAAATACATTTCCAGGGAAGATATACATGTGTATTCTATCGATGAGGTTTTTATGGATGTGACAGATTATCTTTCGATGTATGGTATGAGTGCAAAACAGCTGGGAATAATGATAATGAAAGATATTGAAGATAGCACGGGAATAACGGCAACCTGTGGTATTGGCTCTAATATGTATCTTGCCAAGATAGCACTGGATATTACTGCAAAACATGTTGCAGACCATATTGGAATATTGGATGAGGAAAGCTACAGAAAAACATTGTGGGACCACAAACCCCTGAGAGATTTCTGGAGAGTGGGACCGGGGATTGAAAAGAGGCTGGCAAGGTGTGGGATTACAACCATGAGACAGATTGCCCAGGCAGATGAAAATCTGCTGTACAGCCTGTTTGGTGTAGATGCGGAACTTCTGATTGATCACGCCTATGGCAGGGAGACAACTACAATAGCAGATATTAAGAATTACAAATCTTCAAGTAACAGCCTGTGTTCAGGGCAGGTATTATCAAGGGATTATGAGCATGAGGAAGGAAAGTTGGTAACTAAGGAAATGGCAGATCTGCTGTGCCTTGACCTGGTGGACAGGGGGCTGGTAACAGACTCTGTTACACTGCATTTGTCCTACAGCCGGGCATATGAGAAAGAATCAGCCCATGGAAGTATAAGGTTATCTGCTAAAAGCAGTTCTGCAAAAGTGATTCTTCCAAAGGTTGAGGAACTGTATGAGCGCATTAAAGACAGGAATACCCCTATAAGGAAGATATCTTTAACCTACAATGACCTGACGGATGAGGCATATGTCCAGTATGATTTGTTTACTGATGTGGAAGAACTGGAGCGTGAGAGAAAAATGCAGAAAGCAGTGAACTCCATTAAAGAAAAATATGGTAAAAATGCAATTCTGAAAGGAATGAATCTGAAAGAAGGAGCTACTGCCATGGAGAGAAACCGCCAGATTGGAGGACACAGGAGTGGAGAAGAAAGTTAATGGCGTGCATATGAGCAAGGAGAACAGAGCCAAGCAGTTTATGCCATTTGCAGCTTTGAAAGGGTTTGAGGAAGCGATTCATGCCAGGGAACATGTGGTAGTGGATAAAGCAGAGCTTTCAGAGGAACGCCTTCTTGAACTTGACCAGGTAATTCACCAGATTAAGCCAGGTGACATGGCGTCTGTTATATATTATGATAACAAAGAATATCTTAAAGTTACCGGAATAGTGACAAGACTGGATAAGAATGCAAGAATAATTCAGATTGTCAACAAAAAAATACATTTTGACAATATATATGATATACAAAAATAAGCTGTTTGTAAGGATTAAAGAGAGCATCTTGTACAAAACTAAAAACACGCTGAAAAGGTATTGAAATATGTTAATGCATTTGGTAGTATAATGCCTGCAGATAAGTTTTGTATACAATGTGCAAAACAAAATGAAAATGAGAAAACAAGGAGGAATAACAAAATGTATAATTTTGATCAGTGGAATGGCTTCAATGGTAGACTTTGGAAGCAGGAGATTAATGTAAGAGACTTTATCCAGAATAACTACACACCTTACGATGGCGATGAGAGCTTCTTAGCAGGTCCAACTGATGCAACTAATAAACTTTGGGGAAAATTACAGGAACTTCAGAAGCAGGAGAGAGCTAATGGTGGCGTTCTTGATATGGAGACTAAGGTTGTAACAGGTCTTACAGCTTATGGTCCTGGATATATAGATGAATCAATGAAAGATCTTGAGCAGGTTGTTGGTCTTCAGACAGACAAGCCACTTAAGAGAGCATTTATGCCATATGGTGGAATCAAGATGGCAGAGGAATCATGTGAGAACTATGGATATACACCAGATCCAGAGCTTCACAAGATTTTTACAGAGTATCATAAGACACATAATCAGGGTGTTTTCGATGCTTATACACCAGAGATGAGAGCTGCACGTAAGAGCCATATTATCACAGGTCTTCCAGATACTTATGGTCGTGGACGTATCGTAGGTGATTACAGAAGAGTTGCTCTTTATGGTATTGACTTCCTTATCCAGATGAAGGAAAAGGATAAGGCTAACTGCGGATGCAACACTATGACAGATGATGTTATCCGTTTAAGAGAGGAGCTTACAGACCAGATTAATGCATTAAAGGGCATGAAGGCTATGGCTAATATCTATGGATATGATATTTCACAGCCAGCTAAGACAGCTAAGGAAGCTGTTCAGTGGTTATACTTTGGTTACCTTGCTGCTATCAAGACTCAGAATGGTGCAGCCATGTCAGTAGGACGTGTATCTACATTCCTTGATATCTATATCACAAGAGATATTAACGCTGGTATTCTTACAGAGGAGCAGGCTCAGGAATTAATCGACCATTTCGTTATGAAGTGCAGAATGGTTAAGTTCGCAAGAATTACATCATACAATGAATTATTCTCAGGAGATCCAACATGGGCTACACTTGAGGTTGCAGGTACAGGTATTGACGGACGTTCTATGGTTACTAAGAATGATTTCAGATTCCTTCATACTCTTGAGAACATGGGACCTTCACCAGAGCCAAACCTTACAGTGCTTTATTCATCAAAGCTCCCTGAGACATTTAAGAAGTATGCTGCATATATTTCTGTTAAGACATCTTCAATCCAGTATGAGAATGATGATGTAATGAAGGTTACATGGGGCGATGATTATTCAATCTGCTGCTGCGTATCTGCAACACAGACAGGTAAGGAGATGCAGTTCTTCGGAGCAAGAGCAAACCTTGCTAAGTGTCTTCTTTACGCTATCAATGGTGGCGTTGATGTTAAGTCAAGAGTTCAGGTTGGACCAGCTTACAAGCCAATTACTTCAGAGTATCTTGATTATGATGAGGTTGTTGAGAAGTTCGAGGCAATGATGGACTGGTTAGCTGACCTTTACGTTAACATCCTTAACCTCATTCACTATATGCATGATAAGTACTACTATGAGGCAGCTGAGATGGCTCTTATTGATACAGATGTTAAGAGAACATTTGCAACAGGTATTGCTGGTTTCTCTCACGTAGTAGATTCACTTTCAGCTATCAAGTATGCTAAGGTAAAGGTTATCCGTGATGAGGACGGAATCGCTGTTGACTTCGAGACAGAGGGTGATTTCCCAAGATACGGTAATGATGATGACAGAGCTGATGATATTGCTGTATGGGTACTTGGAACATTCCTTGAGAAGATTAAGAAGAGACACACATACAGGAATTCTGAGCCTACAACATCTATCCTTACAATTACTTCAAATGTAGTATATGGTAAGTACACAGGTGCAATGCCTGATGGACGTAGAGCTGGAACACCACTTGCTCCAGGTGCTAACCCAAGTTACGGTGCAGAGAAGAATGGTCTTATTGCGTCACTTAACTCACTTACTAAGCTTCCTTATGAGTGGGCACTTGATGGTATTTCTAATACACAGACAATGAATCCTGACGCTTTAGGACATGATGAGGGAGAGAGAGTTGCAAACCTTGTTAACGTTATGGACGGATACTTCGACCAGGGTGCTCATCACCTTAACGTTAACGTATTTGGTAAGGAAATGCTTCTTGATGCTATGGAGCATCCAGAAAAGCCAGAGTATGCTAACTTCACAATCCGTGTATCTGGATACGCTGTTAAGTTCATCGACCTTACTAAGGAGCAGCAGATGGATGTTATCTCAAGAACATTCCATGACAGAATGTAATCTGGGCTGAACAGGCGGATTATGTGACAGATAAAAAATAATAAGAAAGAGGACGCAGGAGAAATCCTGCGTCTTTTTTGCTACAAAATAATAAATTATTGGTCGGAAAAAATGTATGAATATA
>CALZFR010000010.1 GCA_945648485.1 uncultured Eubacterium sp.
GGTAATTCCATTACGGATTTTACTATTCACTTTGACAGGGGACTGATTGTTATGAATGGTCCAGAAATAAAGATTTCAAAGCCAAATAATATAGTTATTCTGAATGTCAGTGATATTCAATAAAACATTACAAAAAAGGGCATATAAACTGCCCTGAAAGAAACAAGGGGCTGTAAATTACAGCCCCTGAATTTTTATGTAATATAATCCTAGACAATATCTGGATTGTTGTGGAGATTAATATACTCTGCAACAGATCTGTCTGCAGCCTTAATATGTCTGAACAGCCAGTCTACAACTTCTGTTTTAACCTTATCTACAAAATCCTTATTAGGTCCTTCAAGTTCCTCAAGATACTCAGTTAACTCCTTGATTGTTTCCTTGAACTCCTCATGTTTCTTGTGATGATTGTCATAATCAGGATATCCTGCTTTCTTCTGAAGTTCTTCCTCTGCAGTGAAATGAAAATCAGTATACTCATCAAGATAATCAAGCATCTTAATGGCATTAACCTTTCCATCACCCTCTTCACATGCAGTTATAAGATTGCCGATTCTCTTAATCAGCTCCTTATGCTGCTCATCAATAGTACTGTTGCCAGTAACTAATGTATCATCAAATTCAATTAACATGGTAATACCTCCGTTACATAATATATTAATAATATTGTATCACTGTGTAATAACACATACAATAATTATTTCTCTTTATATTTTTCACTCTGACCCTTTATGAGTTCCTGGTCATCAAAATAATTAATCTTCATAGCAGCCTTGACTTCATCCAGTGTCTGCTGTGCAACCTGATAAGCCTCCTGGGTTCCCTTCTTTAATATATCATAAACCAGAGGGATATTCTGCTCATATTCCTTTCTTCTCACCCTTATAGGCTCTAACTGCTTATTAATTACATTAAGAAGGAACTTTTTGACCTTAACATCGCCTAAACCGCCCTTCTTATAATGTTCCTTTAATTCATCAAGACAGCTGTAATCAGGAAGGAATTCTGCAAAATCTTCATCAGTGCAGAATGCATCAAGATATGTGAACACTGTGTTTCCTTCAATCTTTCCCGGATCTTCTACCCTTATGTGATCAGGGTCTGTGTACATGCTCATAACCTTCTTCTTAACATCCTCCGGTGTATCAGCAAGATATATGCAGTTTCCAAGAGATTTACTCATCTTAGCCTTACCATCTGTTCCCGGAAGCCTTAAGCATGCCTTATTATCAGGAAGAAGTATGCTTGGCTCAACAAGTGTATCTCCGTAAACAGAATTAAACTTCCTTACAATCTCTCTTGCCTGCTCAATCATTGGTTCCTGGTCCTCACCTGCTGGAACTGTTGTAGCCTTAAATGCTGTTATATCAGAAGCCTGGCTGATTGGATATGTGAAAAATCCAACTGGGATACTTGTCTCAAAATTACGTAAAAGAATCTCACTTTTAACAGTAGGATTACGCTGCAATCTTGATACTGTAACAAGATTCATATAATAAAAAGTAAGCTCTGTAAGCTGTGGTATCTGCGACTGGATAAATATAACTGACTTCTCCGGGTCAATCCCCACTGAAAGATAGTCCAGTGCAACCTCTATAATATTCTGACGGATTTTTTCAGGATTATCAGCATTATCTGTAAGAGCCTGGGCATCTGCAATCATGATGTATATTTTCTCAAAACCACCTGAGTTCTGTAATTCAACTCTTCTTCTTAAAGAACCAACGAAATGTCCCAGATGAAGTCTTCCTGTTGGTCTGTCACCAGTTAATATAATCTTCGACATATACTTCTCCATTCTAATCTGCATCTAAAAGCATTTTACCGGAAGAAGCCATTAAAGGTTGAAACGATAAAACACTCCGTATGAAATTCTAACACATTTTAAATGAAATAGCTACATTTTTATGATTTAACAATTTTTTTACAAAAAGCGTTGTTAAAATTATGATTTCATAGTAGAATATCGAATAGTGAAAACTGGAGTGGCAATATAGGTTTAACTGCCAGCTTACTCATAATAATGCCTGTAAGGCGGAATGGAGATTATTTATGAAGCATTTACTAAGTCCACTGGATTTGAGTGTGGAGGAAATTGACGACCTGTTGAACCTGGCGAAAGACATTTCCAAAAATCCTGCAAAATACTCTCACGTATGTGATGGTAAGAAATTAGCTACATGTTTTTATGAACCAAGTACAAGAACCCGTTTAAGTTTCGAATCAGCGATGCTGAATTTAGGGGGGTCTGTTCTTGGTTTTTCTTCTGCTGACTCAAGCTCTGCCTCTAAAGGAGAAAGTGTGTCAGATACCATCAGGGTTATTTCATGCTATGCCGATATATGTGCAATGCGTCATCCAAAGGAGGGAGCTCCAATGGTTGCTGCCAGCAAATCCACTATCCCTGTAATTAACGCCGGTGATGGAGGTCATCAGCACCCAACCCAGACTCTTACAGACCTTATGACAATTAATGAGCTTCATGGAAAGCTGGATAATTTTACTATTGGTTTATGCGGAGACCTTAAATTCGGACGTACAGTCCACTCCCTTATCAATTCACTTATAAGGTATAACAATATTAAGTTCATTCTTATCTCACCTAAAGAGCTGCGTGTGCCTGATTATATCATTGATAAATTAAAGGAGAAGAACGCAGAATTCCAGGAGGTTGAAAAGCTTGAGGATGTTATGCCTCAACTTGATATTCTGTATATGACAAGAGTCCAGAGAGAAAGATTCTTCAATGAGGACGATTATTTAAGGATGAAAGATTTCTACATTCTTGACAAAGCTAAGATGGCTCTTGCAAAGGAAAATATGTATGTCCTCCACCCTCTTCCAAGAGTTAATGAAATCTCTGTAGATGTGGATGATGACCCAAGAGCTGCATATTTCAAACAGGCACAGTACGGTGTGTATGTGAGAATGGCTCTTATTATGACTCTTTTAGGACTTAACAAATAAATTAGAAAGGACATGGAATTATGTTAAATGTAGGACAGCTTAACAATGGATTTGTTCTTGACCATATTGAAGCAGGAAAATCCATGATGATATATAACAATCTTGGTCTGGACAAGCTTGACTGTCAGGTTGCTATTATTAAAAATGCCAGAAGCAACAAGATGGGTAAGAAGGACATTATAAAAATAGAAGCCGGACTTGATACTGTTGACCTGGATGTACTTGGTTTTATTGACCATAATATTACTGTAAATATAATTAAAGACGGAGAAATTGTTGATAAAAAACGACTTACTCTTCCTCCATCCATAACTAATGTGATAAAATGCAAGAATCCAAGATGTATCACTTCCATTGAGCAGGAGCTTGACCACGTATTTATACTGACAGACAATGATAAACAGATATACCGCTGTAAATACTGTGAAGAGAAGTACAACCGATGATTAACAATTACAGCCATGATTATCTGTTACGGCATCAACTGCCCGGACAGTAATCATGGCTGATTTTCATAAATGAAATTATAGGGCTGGTATGCTTACATCTTACCGGGCAACAGGCTGTTTGGCCCCATCCACAACAACACCAAAACAATTTACCTCTCCACATGTATAGGTAAGAGGAATCTTATAGAAATCCTCATATACTTCTTTCCACCAGAGATAATTCTTCTCAAGCATCTCGTCAGCATTCTCCACAACAGGCTTGTCTTTATCAGGATATATAGGTTTTCCGACATGAATTGTATATGCCTGGACAAAGAACTCACCATCTTCCTTTACATCCGTATCTTCCATTGTAATAAATACAGGAAGAACCGGCACATTACTCTTGGCAGCAAACTTGAATGCACCCTTCTTTAATGGCTTTGGCTTTCTATAATTCCACCACATGCTCTGTTCTGGATAAACAAGAATGAAATCCCCAGATGAAAGAATATTATCCACTGCTTTAAGAAGCTTTCTCATTGTATCCTTATTGCTGCTTAATGGGAGTGTATTACAGTTTCTCATAAGGAAACCATAAAAACCAGGAAAGCTTGTATAGTTAGCCTCCTTTATAATCCTGTACATCTTCTTTCCCTTTGCCCTCATAAGTGACTGGTCAAAGGTTAAATCCATTGCAAAGGAATCATAGGCATTAAAATGGTTACAGGTAATAATCGCTCCTGTTTCAAGGTTTCTGAAATTCTCAATACCAACAATATCCTTAATAACAAGACTTTTCTCTTTCAGAAGATAATTAACAAACCATCTTGCAATCTTGAATGCAAAACGTGTTCTTAAACGCTTTTTCCATGGATTCTTCTCATAATCAATATCATCAGGAAGCAATTGTTTGCCTGGTGGGTCATCCTCCACATCTTCATCAAAGCGGCCCTCTTTCTCCAGGGCTGCAATTTTTTCTACTATTGCATGTCTGCCTGTGTTTGTTATCTGCATATTCTCCATAAGCTTTCTGTAATTATCCTGCCTTTCAATCTCCTGCACTGCCAGATTATACAGATGCTTAGAATGTTCCTCATCCAACTCCTTTTCTTCATCAGAAAAGTTTTCATACACTTCCATAATCTCATCATACACAGGTGTCTTTCTGGCATACTTCCAGAAATAATCTCCAAGCCTGCAGTCATCATAATGCCAGGGCTTTGCTGCCAGATGATAATGGATAATGTGAATATCCTCAGGATTCATCTCCTGACTGGTCATTATTCCAAAATTCCATGCATAATCCATATAATATACTTTATCCTTACAGATAACATTAAGATAGTCCTGATCCTGGGCAACTACAAATGTATATGTTCTGGCAAGTTCCATAAAGCTCTCAATAACTTTATGCTCCCTGAACTGCTGAAGATTAATTACAATAACTCCTGCGTTAAAATATCTTGTCCTGTCAATATCAAGAACCTGTTCTGCATACTCACCATACAATTCCACTGAATTAACAAGACCATCATATGCGGCACCAAGAAAACTATTGCCAATATCAATGTTATATAATTTGGCAATATCATCCTGCACAATAGTATCGCTGTCAATATATACTGCCTTATCATACTGTGGATATGAATCCGGAATTAAAAGTCTGTAATATGTCATGCATGAATAGTAATCCCTTACAGGAAGATTCTCAACAAATTCCTCAGCCTTTCTGCTGATATCATCAATACTGATTGATACATTATCCTTTTCCATAGATTTAAGGATATCCACATATTTATCCTCAAGTCCTGCACACAGTATATATATATTATACTGGTTCTCATCAGAAGAATTATCTATCAAAGACTGGATTGATACAATTCCATATTTGATATAATCGTTATCACAAGCATAAAATACAGGTATTATATTCCTATTTTCCATTTTCTTTCACATCTCCCTGGATAATTTTATAATACTCATCATATATATCATCGAACTGGTGATATTTAAACTTTGAATGAACTTTGTCCACCTGCCACTGTTTCAGGTTCTCAGTGTGGGGATAAGGAAAATAAAACAGCCTTTTAGAAAAATGTCTCACCACAGTATGGTCATGAAGAAACTTCTGGTCATTGAATCTCTGGGGCAGCATCAGCTTGTTAGTTGTATTCCAGTATATAGCTGACTGGTCGGCAAAAAGAAGCTTTCTTCGTTTAAGAAGATTTCTCGCCTTAACAAACAGTCCTGTCTGCCTGATTAACTTCATATTAAGAAGCAGCACCCCTGCATTGATGTAATTGGGATTCAAAATGTATTTTCCATAATGATCTCTTGCTGCAGCGTACTCATACTGGGAAACATCATGATTATACAGTAAAGTTATATCACGATTAAACATTATATCAGCATCCAGATACAGTATCTTATCAGGTATCTGTGGCAAATCATCAGCTAAGAGCCTTAAAAGTGTGTAAGGCGAACAGTAAGCTGTCTCATTGGGACAGCTTGCAAAACAGGCATTGTATTTCTCTATAACATCTATCCTTGTTACTCTGTTATCTGGATTGAAATCAGCTGCAACAGAATTAAGAACCTGTGCCTGCTCCTCTGTTAAAGCTCTGTACTGGGGTTTGATATGAGATACATCCATTGTCAGGATATATATAGAAAAAGGTTCCCTGGTAGAAGTTCTCATGAATATTGACAGCATACATGTAAGAATACCATCAAATACCTTATCATTCCCCGCAAACAATATGTTAATCATGTATCCTCCCTCCTGACATATTTTACCATCTCAACTTCGTTCTCTGCACTTCTTAGTACCATTGCATTATAAACCTGTTCTCTAAGCCATTTCTTCTGCTTACTCGCAGGAAGGGAAGGGTCTGATATGAATGGACCGTCAATGAAAGTTACCATCTTGGGTCCTGGCCCGAATTTTCTCTTTTTATAACAGTTTGTAAAACAAAAAACCGGTGAATTAAGCTGGACAGCATATCTGAAAGACATATCCTTGAATGGTCTTATCTTAGTATAATAAGGCCAGATATGAGCTTCCGGATATATTGTAATTGGACTTCCAGCCTTCCACCTGTTATTAATTTCATTTATAAAATTTCTTGTTGAATCAAAATCTCCCGGAAGTGGCAATGCTCCCAGGCTTGGCGTAATCTTTCCAAGAACCGGCATACTCACATTATTAGGATGAACCACCACATATGTCCCTTTAGGAAAAGTGATCATGCTTGGCACAAATGGGTCTCCAAAGTTATTAGTATGATTTCCATACAAAAAAAATCTTTTGTATCCTTTAAGCTTCTCTTTACCGTATATCACATGTCCATATCTTAACTTTAACCCAATCCATCCCAGAGGTATGGCAATAATTCGATAGAAAAACACTCTCCCCAGCTTTCTTAAAAAGCCACCATGATAGTCGTAATTCCCGTCAATCTTAATTGCTTTAATAGAATCTGCAGCAAATTCATCATTCAGTTCATCTGAGTAATATATAACCTTCTGATTCCTCATAAAACCTCATAAAAACGAGCGATGCTGTAAGCCGGGTTATGTCCGCACTCTGTGCGTGATGATCATCTATCTAGTCCTGCTGTCACCAGCAGGTTCAAGCGACCTACCTAAAGGCACGACGGGCAGCCGTATAGCCTTTATCTTGGTCTTGCTCCGGATGGGGTTTACAGAGCTGCCTTTGTTACCAAAGACACGGTAGTCTCTTACACTGCCTTTCCACCATCACCAGAAAATTTCTGGCTGTTTATTTCTGTTGCACTTTCCTTGGAGTCACCTCCACCAGACGTTATCTGGCATCCTGCCCTATGGAGCCCGGACTTTCCTCACCTGCTGCCTTTCGGCAATTGCAGCCGCGATCATCCGCATCACTCAACATTATTCAATTTACTATATTTGTTAATTATTTTATA
This sequence comes from uncultured Eubacterium sp., assembly GCA_945648485.1. GTDB lineage: Bacteria > Bacillota > Clostridia > Lachnospirales > Lachnospiraceae > Lachnospira. The sequence continues at coordinate 7,346 of CALZFR010000010.1, forward strand.
AACATGGCATCACCAAAAGAGAAGAACCTGTAACTATTTTCCACGGCCTCCCTGTAAGCTGCCATAACATTATCTTTTCCAGCCAGGGCTGAAACAAGCATAATAAGAGTTGATTCAGGCAAATGAAAATTAGTAATAAGACAGTCAATTGCCTTAAATTCATATCCCGGATAAATGAATATATCAGTCCATCCCCGGCATGGCTTAATGCAACCATGAGTATCTGCAACTGATTCCAGAGTTCTTGTGCTCGTTGTACCCACAGCTATTATTCTTCCACCTGACTGCCTCACACTATTAATGGTATCTGCAGCTTCTTCTGATACCTCATAGTATTCAGAATGCATATGATGCTCAAGAATATTCTCAACCTTAACAGGACGGAATGTTCCAAGACCTACATGAAGTGTTACCCTTGCAATCTTCACACCCTTAGCCTCAATTTCAGCAAGAAGTTCATTGGTAAAATGAAGACCCGCTGTAGGAGCCGCTGCAGAACCCTCATGCTTTGCATATACAGTCTGGTATCTGTTCTTATCTTCAAGCTTGTGTGTTATATATGGGGGCAGTGGCATCTGTCCCAGTTCATCAAGTATTTCCTCAAATATTCCATCAAAGGAAAACTGAATCAGCCTGTCCCCTTCCTCAACAATATCAATAATCTCTCCCACAAGCTTACCGTCACCAAAGCTTATCCTGGTACCAGGCCTGGCTTTCTTTCCTGGTTTAACAAGGACTTCCCAGGTATTGGCCATATCTTCCTTTCTCTTCAGGAGAAGAACTTCTATAGCCGCACCAGTTCCTTCCTTCTCACCTATAAGTCTAGCAGGAATAACTTTAGTATCATTAATAACAAGACAGTCTCCTGGATTAAGATATTCAATAATGTCTTTAAATATCCTGTGTTCAGTCCTGCCTGTCTTTTTATCAAGAACCATAAGTTTTGAGCTTGAACGATCTGCCAGTGGGTCCTGGGCAATCAGTTCCTCTGGCAAATCGTAATAAAAATCATGTAAATTCATTATAACCTTCTACTTTTCAATTAACTTCTAAGTTCAATTCCAATATCAGAAAGATCCTTAAGGATTTTGTCCATAACAGGAGTAATATCCTTATCCTCTAAAGTTCTGTCCTTAGCTCTGAAAGATATTGTATATGCAACTGACTTAAAGCCCTCCTGAATCTGTGAACCCTCATATATATCAAAGAGACTGAAATTCTCAACAAGCTTTCCGCCACGCTTCTCAATAATATTCTCAATAGTGCCCACAAGAATATTCTTCGGAACAAGCATACTGATATCTCTGCTGACAGCTGGGAACTTTGCAATTCCAGTAAACTTCCTGTCAAAGCTTGCAAGTTCTGTAACTGCAGGAATATCAATTACAGCAATGTATGCCTTCTCTCCAATACCATAATTATCAGCAACATCTGGATGGACTTCTCCAAGATAACCGATTTCTGTTCCATTATATTCAATAGCTGCCTGACGGCCTGGATGGAGGAATGGAATTCCTGCCTGTGGGTTATATACTGGCTTAACACGCATACCAACACGGTCAAGGAACTCCTCAACCACACCCTTCATTGTGAAGAAATCTCCCTCCCCGAAGAATCCCAGTGTGAACATAACCTTCTCTTCAGGAAGCTTTTCAGTATCTTCATCTGGCAGATAAACCTTTGCCATCTCATAGAGCTTAACATTCTTATTACGTCTGTTATAGTTAGTTGCAAGAGATGTAAGCATTCCGTTAAGAGGCAGTGTCCTCATTACAGAGAAGTCTTCACCAAGAGGATTAGATATTACAACTGTCTTTCTATATGAGGAATCCGGCTCTAACTTTAACTTATCAAATACCTTTGGACTTTCAAAAGAATATGTCATTGCCTCTGAGAAGCCACAGAACTGTGCTATCTCTCCTGCCACATCCTCAATTCTCTGCTCAAATGAAACCTTACCCATAGTAGTCTCACCCTTAGGAAGAGTTGTTGGAATATTATCATATCCAAAGAATCTTGCCACTTCCTCTGCCATATCAGCATCTCTGTTAAGATCCTGTCTGAAGGTTGGAATTATAAGCTCATTAGCATCCTTATCATACTCAACTTCTAATCGTTCAAAATACTGAAGCATCTCCTCACTTGAAACATTAGTTCCAAGAAGGGCATTATATTTGTCAGGCTCAAATGAGATTCTTTTTCTGGTAACAGGATTAGGATATACATCCACAACTCCACCAACAACCTCACCAGCACCCAGTTCTTCAATAAGCTGGCATGCTCTGTTCATTGCTGCCAGTGCATTCTCAGGGTCAAGACCTTTTTCGAACTTTCCGGAAGCATCTGTTCTTATTCCAAGCCTCTTAGTACTCTTTCTTATGTTAGTTCCATCAAATGTTGCGGCTTCAAACAGCATTGTCTTAACATCATCTGTAATCATTGAATTCTCGCCGCCCATAATTCCGGCAAGACCTACAGCCTTTTCTCCATCACAGATAACAAGAGTCTGTGAATCAAGCTTTCTTACCTGTCCATCCAGGGTAACGAATTCTTCGCCGTCTTTTGCTGTTCTTACAACTATCTTAGAACCTGCTATTGTATCAAGGTCATAGGCATGCATAGGCTGTCCGTACTCTTCCATAACATAATTAGTAATATCAACTATGTTATTAATTGGTCTGATTCCTGCTGTCATAAGTCTTTGCTGCATCCACTTTGGAGATGGTGCAAGCTTGATATTCTTAACAACCCTGGCTGTATATCTTGTGCAGAGGTCCTTTGCCTCCACCTCAACTTTAATATAGTCGTTAACATCCTCTGAATTACCAGTCTCTGTAACAACTGGCGGATTAAATGGCTTTCTGAATGTGGCAGCAGCTTCTCTTGCAATACCTAATACACTGTAACAGTCTACACGGTTATTAGTAATCTCATACTCAAATACTGTATCATCCAGTCCTAAATACTCTACTGCACTAGAACCAACCACAGCGTCATCACCTAAAATGTATATTCCATTCTCAGGTGCATCCGGGAAAAACTCTCTTGAAGAACCAAGCTCTTCAATTGAGCACATCATACCGCATGACTCTACACCTCTTAATTTACCTTTTTTAATCTTAATCCCATCTTCTGGCAATGGACCACCATCGTGTCCTCCGGCTACCCTGCCTCCATCAAGAACTACAGGAACTTTCTGTCCCTGAGAACCCACCGGAATATTAGGAGCACCTGTTACAATCTGAACAGTCTCATTTCCAACATTGACCTGGCATACTACCAGCTTATCAGCATCCGGATGCTTATCAACTGAAAGAATCTGACCAACTACAATCTTCTCAAGATTCTTATCATATGCTGTAAAGCACTCAACCTTTGTTCCTGAAAGTGTCATGGCATCTCTGAATTCCTGGTCAGTTACATCAAGTCCTGGAACTAATGCCTCTATCCAATTTAACGATGTATTCATAATAACTCCATTTCTGCGCCTTTGCGCTTAAATTCACTATCCAAGTATTAATCAATTAAAACTGTTTTAAGAATCTTGTATCATTCTCATATAACAATCTCATATCATCAATTTCATACTTAAGTAAAGCTACACGCTCAAGTCCAACGCCGAATGCAAAGCCTGTATACTTTTCCTTATCAATTCCACACATCTCAAATACATGAGGATGAACCATACCGCATCCTAAGATTTCAATCCATCCTTCACCCTTACAGAAACGACATCCCTTGCCACCACACTTAAAGCAGCTTACATCCATCTCTGCACTTGGCTCTGTGAATGGGAAATGATGTGGTCTGAACTTAACCTTGGTATCTGGTCCAAATAATTCTCTTGCAAACTCAGCCAGTGTTCCCTTAAGGTCAGCAAATGTAACGCCCTCATCAATTACCAGACCTTCAACCTGATGGAAGCATGGTGAATGTGTTGCGTCCACTTCATCTGCTCTGTATACACGTCCAGGAGAAATCATTCTTATTGGAAGCTTTCCCTTCTCCATGACTCTTGCCTGAACTGGTGATGTCTGTGTACGAAGTACTATCTTATCATTGATATAGAATGTATCCTGTTCATCCTTTGCAGGGTGGTTTGCCGGAATATTAAGAGCCTCGAAATTGTAATAATCGTACTCAACCTCCGGACCATCATCAACCTCATAGCCCATTCCGATAAATATTTTCTTAATCTCCTCAAGTGCAAGAGTATTAGGATGACTGTGTCCAACATTATTCTTCTTTGCTGGAAGTGTAACATCAATAACCTCTGCCTTTAACTGAAGTTCACGTTTCTTTGCAAAAAGTTCCTTCCTGGCATTCTCAAGAACAGTTTCTATAGCCTCTCTGGTTTCATTCACAAGCTGACCTACCATTGGTCTGTCCTCAGGAGCCACGTCCTTCATTCCTTTGAGCACTTCTGTAAGCTCACCCTTCTTACCAAGAACAGCTACTCTGATTTCATTTAATTTATCAAGTGAATCAGTTAATTTAATCTGCTCTAAAGCTTTTTCCTTGATTCCCTGCAGTTTGTCTTTCATAACTTTCCTCCATATTACACAAAACTATTGTACATTTTACCACAAACACCTATTTTCGCAAGTTTTTTGTTCAATAACTATTTTCTCGAATTACGCCGTTCAAATTCATCCAGTATTTCCATGGTTGCTTTCATATACTGAGGATATTTATCCATTATCCTTTTTATATTATTCTTTGAAGACTGGATTCTCTTCTCATTATACTCAATCTGTTCACGGATTTTCTGTCTTCCCACTGACAGGTCATGCCTTATCTCTACCATCTCGTTATGGTTATACAAAGCCTTTGCCTGGGACAGCCAGACCAGGCTGTCATTCATTCCCAGCTTATCAAGCTTTACAAGCAGGTCATTCTCTGCCTCATTTAAGATTGATGTCATCCTTAAGATCTCCTGCTGTTCCGCTTTCATCTCAATATAGCACTGGTATTTCCTTGAAAGTTCATCAGCATCATTAACACGGAACTTAGTGTACTCATAATCAAGCACATTGGAAGTATTAACGAACTTAATCTTGGTCTTATTGAGAAGATTAGTTGCCTTATTAAGTTTTATCTCCGTTACAGCAACTTCCCGTCGGGTGTAGCGCATTAATGCAAAGGAGCCTAATGCCATGGCTGCTCCTATTACAGTAACTATGAAAAATACCAGAATATTCATCTGGTTTTCAGAAGCAATGGTAGCCACAAGAAATACACAATATACAATAGCAAAACATGCAAGCATAATAATGCAGCTCTGCCTTATATTAATCTGGCGTTTCTTAAGACTTCTTGCCTCCATCCTGAGAGACATCTGTTCACCCTCCAGCATCCTTAAGTCATGCTTCAGGGCATCATAATATTCTTCTTCACTGGCTATGTATTCAATCATCTTTGGAATCTCTTCTTCATAGGTTTCCATCCGATGATATGCATTATTGGAAAGCTTTGCCTCCCCTGATTTCACAATTCTTCTGTCAACAGTAAGGTTGTCCACCTTTTCCGCCAGATAGGCAATCTGTTGTTTAAGAACATCGGGTGCATTCTCAAAAAGTTCAATATCCTTAAAATGCTCCGTAATATTGTTATATTCAACCATGACCTCATCAATATGACGGGTTGCACCCTCCATCACTTCACACTGGCCTCTTATGTACTCAATCATATCCGGCTCTGAAAAATGTGACAGATTAATATTCTCCAGAGTCTGATGCTGCTTCTTCCACTCAAGATACTCTTCATCCGGTTCCTGCGAATCATCAGTAGTGTCCCAGTCACTCCAGAACACTTCTTCCATATTCATTCCGTCATCATCGCCGCTGTTGTATAATTCCAGATATCTTTCATATTCTTTTTCACTTATATCATCTGAAGAATATATATCTTTTATTTTTTTCTTTATCTTACCGATTAATCCCATATCTTTTTCCACTCTGTCATCTATGATTTATACTTAAGATACTGCTGTTCCCACTGGTTTAATATAGAAGAAACACTGCTGTAATAGGTTCCAATATCTGATTCATCCTTGTGTTTGTCAATATCCGCCATCTGTCTGTATTCATCACTATATCTTGCATTGTCCATAAGTGTTTCCAGTTCCTTCTTAACCACATATTCCAGTTCTGTGGCATCCTCCCGCTCGATTATGTTGTCACCGAGAGCCATCCTCCTGGCAGCTATGGCACATTTTTTAGATTCATCATGCTGGCTTATCTTATACGCCTGGTTAAAATACGACTCTGCCTGGTCATATATAAACAGCCTTGCATAAGCAACACCCATATTATGATAAACCTTAGCATAAAAATAAGCAGGAAGTGTAGTATCAACAGGAGAATCCAGAATTTTCCCGTAATTTCTTATTGCACTGTAAAAGCAGCCATTTTCCAGATACGTATCTCCCCTTGTCTTAAGCCTTTCGCACACGCTCTGGGAATTCAGTGTGGAAAGAACTTCCTTAATGGCTTCAATCTCATCTACTGTATAATAATCCACATACATAAACAGTGTTATTACCATCTCAGTAAGACTGCCACCGTTATCCTTTAACTGCTTAAGCCTTGCTGACAGTTTGACTTCACCTGTCTCTTCGCCTATGAAATTGATAAGACTGTCACTAAAGAAATCCTTGCTTATGACATATATATTGTTGTACACAAGGTAGCACAATTCCTCCAGGGTATATATTCTAACCCCCATATCCCTTATATGGTAAGGACGGACGGCCTCTTTAGTTCTACACAATATCAAACTGCTCATTAATTACCTTTCCGGAACTCTTGACAAAATCACCAAAGCCCTTATCCCTGATAGTTACATTACATTTATTATCTGCTGTAAAATTAAATTCAACATCCAGCCTTGTCATCTTACCTTGCCGGTATGGAATTCCACTTACATCTATAGTCTCCATATATTCCTGTTTTCCGTTGCATGGCATCATGTACAGCTTTATCTCGTTAAGGTCCTCTGCAATAAACTGATACTTTCTGGAGGCTGCATACCAGTTAGTACCTGGCTTTAATACACGCAGTCTCTTAAGCTTTCCCCTCTCCACAATGTCCATCTCTATTCCTGTTGCAATTCTGTTGTGGCAGGCAATAATCATATGATTCTGGGACATAGGATTAAGTTCTTCATATCCACAGAACGAAGCACCCTTTACATAGATATTCTGACCTGCAAATACTTTCCTGTGATTGCACAAAAACTTTGTCAGTTCCTGAGGAAAAACTTCTACATCAAACCCTCGTCCCGTAAGATACACAGACGCAACATAGTGGTCTGTCAATATCTCCTGAAGCCATTCAATAATCTCGGCGGATACCTGACTTAGTGGTAAATCCCTGTTGCCTGCCCGGTTAACAGTATCAGAGGCAAGTATATAACTGTTCTCCATGATTACTATCTTGCCACCCATCTTTTTATCACTGCAAAGATAACAGTGCATACCAGTCTCCTGGTAATCAAGCAGCATTACACCCGGAGAATAGAGCTCTTTTTTCTGGTTGTAAGCATAATATACATAGGCTTCCTCATGGCTTATGACTCTCCACTGCTGGTCAGGAATATTGAGTTTTTCCATTATTATGCCAATGCTGTCTAAAAGCTCGGTATTAAAATCATACACTGTCAAAGCAATCATTCCGACTTTAATTCTGCCTGAAGTCTTCTTTGCCTGCTCAATCATTGCTGTAAAGAAGCTGCAGATATCCTCCAGCTGTCCTGAGTAACCTTCCCTGATAATCTGTGGCCATCTGTCAGCAGAAACAGGATTTTCCTTAAAACTTCTGCCATCAGAAAATGTTACGTTGACTGATGTAAGACCTGTCTCATCAATGTAACTTACCATGGAAACATCATTTTGAATATCAATTCCTATGACAAGCCCATTACTGCCAGTGCCTTTAAACATTGTATTATTATTTACTCCTCTGCTGTAACCCTCCATCTTTAGCCCCTTACTTTACTATTAAACAAATCACAAGTTATATTGGCTTAAAATACTGGTCAGTAACATAATTCTGGACGCAGTATCCATGCATAAGTTTTCTCATTGTAGCAATATCATGAAGTTCCCTGCTTGCAAGCATATCATTAATATAGTCAAATCTTCCGTTGTTGCCCTCTGTGTTAATTGTATTATTCACAATATTGTACACCTGGCTCTTTTTAACCTTATTTCCATACTCTTCAGTAAAATAATAGGTCAGACTCTCTCCATAGAAACAGGTAAAACTCTTCACGAACACACCGCCACACACTGTCATTATTTCAGTATGCTCATTCTCATCCTGGGAGAACCTGAAATGAATTAATACCTTTGCCTCAGGATTGCCATAGTATTCAACAATTGTCTGGTCAAGAATATTATAAGGCAGAGGCAGGACATCTCCATATTGCTTGAAGAATTCAAAGCACTTATTATCCCTGCAAAGTTCATTCAGAAGCTTTCCTGCAATCTTTAACTGCTGCTGTGACAGGTCTTTAGTTTTTGAAGACCAGAATTTCAACAATGAAAGCTTACATATATCAAGAATGTCCCTTCCTTCTTCAAGCTGGTTATATATGGCCTTGAATACAATCTCATTAACTTTCTTATGCTTTACGAAATATAAAAAGCTGTGGTATGCAATATAGGCATCAATTATAAGCTTCTTGCCACCTTTGCTGTAATACGAAGTAAAGACTTCTGTCATTCTTCCATTATGCTGTCCGGTAAAAAGAGTCTGGGCAATAATTCTTTCCTCAAGCTTTTCACTGTCAACCTTAAAATTCTCACAGGCTTTCCATACTTCGTACATCTGGTCATTAGTACCATTGAAGATTTCGGACATATATTCCAATGTTTCTTCATTATATTTCTTATCGGCAAATATATGATAACACAGGAAAGACAAGCTTTCATCCGTTTTATCCCTAAGGCGCTCCAGTTCATGCCTCATAAACTTAAAAAGGAGACTTGTTGATACTTTCTGGTATCCATACTGGTCAATTAGACTTCTTGCATCAGCGTACTGTTCCTGTCTTATACATACCTCAATAAGCTTCACTGCATCAGATAAATCAAGACTGTCTCTGTTAATAAGTTTAAGACATTCTGAGAACCCATTACCTTCAAAAAATTCATTATAGTAATTAATAAGCCATGAATTAAGCTTTATCTTAGTATCTTTTTCAATATTCCCCAGGTTAATAAGATTCTTTACATTATCTAAGATATCCGCTGTTTCCTGATGAATTCCACTTCCAGCCTCAAATCTGTAAAAGTCAAACAATGTGTTGTTCACCTTCATTGCAGTAAGCTGGTCAAGAAGTGAATTATCGCTGAATACCTTTTCCTTCTCGTAATTGATTGTATCCTTATGCAGATGTCCTTTCTTGTCTTCAAATACTATTGAACAGCCTTCCGTATACATAGGAATGAATACAAGGCCATCTTTAACAGAGAATCTTTCAACCTGTTGTATTTCTTTATGTTTTACAAGAACATAATCGATGTTATCAGAATATATCTTAACCCTGTAGGTGAACATCAGCTTAAGCATATGTGAAGCCGTAGAATCATCCAGCAGTCTTTCATTCCATATATACCTGTAAATTACCAGAAGGTTATCATCAACATTCCCCAGTTTTAGCTGTTCGTATCCAAACTGCTCTATATGAGGTCTGTAGCTGTCCATTATCTCAAGATTATCAATCTCATTAGTAAGAATATCAGCAAACAGGTATGCCTTATCGGCATAATCCAGACCACTGTCATAGGCAAAAAACATCAGGACTATCTTAGGGAAACGTATATACTTATCCTTGTCAATACTCTTAACATAGTACTCATACAGTCTGGTTATTCTTAACCCTCTTAAGATTGCTTTCTCGTATATATCACGGCACTCCTGTCCGAATAAACCATTCCTTATCATCTGTGACGCCAGTATATTCAGATTATCATCTGTATCAAAATCCTTGTATATCAGCTTCATAATCTCTATCATCTTAAGAGACGCCACACGCTCACCGGCAATTACTTCTGCAATGTGTTTTGCCAGCGGCTCACTTATTATGCTGTTATGGCAGCCATACATGATTACCTGTAACTCAAATCTGTTAAGAACCCGCAAAAGCATTGGCTGTGAATTAAGGATATGCACAGCCTCAAAGTACATTACAGGACTTTTGCATCCCGCCTGGTATGCATCCTTGATTCTTATAAGCTTGGCACTCTGATTATGATTAAAGTCCTTATCTATATAGAATAAGAGCCATAGTATTCTCCAGTCATCATTGCCATTCTCATAATACTGTTTAATAATGCCTGCCGCCTGGCTGGTATAGGAACTGTCTTTCTTGGCAAGGGAATTAACATACAGATAATAACAGTACAGCCTGGCATCTTTCTGGTCTATCTCTGACCGTGCACTTTCAAGAAGCCATCCGCACTCCTCTGCCTGTCCCATTGCCACCATAACCTGTGCCTGAATCAGCTTGTAGTATGGTGTATCTGTCTCGTAACCCCTTAATCTCTGAATCAGCTTATTAGTTGTCTCAATCCAGTCTGATGAATCAATTCTTTTCATTCTGTAATTGAGGTAGCACCGTGTTATATCCATTATTATATTCCTGTGATGTCTCAAGTAAGATGGATTACTGGCATCATTCTGCCTCGCAGCCACTACCTCATGATTAAGGGTCTGGTTAAATGTATTAAGCCTGATTCTTCCATAATTCAATCCTCCATGAAGCTCACTTCCTGATACAATATATGGCAGTTCACTCATGGTTCCTGTAAACTTATCTGATGTAATAGTATCACTATATATCTTTAAAAATGAAGGTTCTGCCTGGACAGACACTTCTGTATATCCCCAGGTACTTCTGTTAAGAATAAGAGAATATGATGTGTTACCATCATCCCCATCACAGTGGTTTAATTCTGTGCTTACAGACAACCTTAAAGGCTCCTTCTGATGGGCAGCCACAAGAAATTCCTCAATAGCCTCCGGCTCATTAAGATTCATGGAAAGTAAATCATAGAGACTTGAAAGGCTGTTATCACCCTTGATAAAATAATCCTTAAACCTGTCATCCCTGAATACACTCTCTGCTTCTTCCGGAGCTTTCTGCACAAGATTAGTGAAATCAAACATACTGCTGGCAGAGCCAATACTTGTGTCTAACGACCTAAAGACACACCTGAATTCATAAGCTGCCTGGTATTCACCACCGCTGCTTACAATCTCAAATGTGCCTGATAAAGTATCATTCTCATGCATTCCAGATGTATCCACCTGATATTCAATTCTTCCTTCTGTTCCAGAAAACATATTCTCTTTGAGCCTTACCCGCTCATTAGAGGACCATATTACACCTTTTACAGACTCATTGGATGTGTATTCAAATGATAAATCTGTTATTGAATCCTCAGGTACATCAATCTGGTTAAAACTGACATCCACATTTACCTTAGGTTCCTCATACCTGAATATGCCTCTGGCCAATCTTTTCAGATAATCCTTCATCTAGAAGTTAAGCCTCCGATTTAATTGTATATAAATGTTCTTTTATCCTTTTCTCATATCCGTTATCTGTAGGCTCATAGAAAACCATATCCATAAGCTTTGTCGGCAGATACTGCTGCTTAACATAGTGGTTTGGATAATCATGTGCATACTTATATCCTTCACCATGTCCAAGCTTTCCTGCATTCTTATAACTTGCATCCTGAAGATGAGGTGGAATACTATAACTTTCCTCATGTTCCACCACATCAAGTGCTTTATTTATAGCTAGATATGCAGCATTACTTTTAGGAGCACAGGCAACATAGGTTGCAGCCTGTGCCAACGGAATCCTTGCCTCCGGCATGCCAAGTCTTTCAACTGCAAGACATGCATTAACTGCAACAACAAGAGCCTGTGGGTCAGCATTACCCACATCCTCGCTGGCACATATCATGATTCTTCTTGCAATGAACTTAATATCCTCTCCTGCATGAAGCATTCTTGCAAGATAATACACCGCCGCATCAGGGTCAGAACCTCTCATGCTTTTAATAAATGCAGAGATTGTGTCGTAATGGTTATCTCCGTCCTTGTCATACTTTAATG